>PFOM01000016.1:4125-54053 GCA_002792535.1 Candidatus Peregrinibacteria bacterium CG_4_10_14_0_2_um_filter_38_24
TAAAATAGTGGAAAGATTCGCTAAAAGATTGACCTTCACCCCCGACATCACTCATAAAATATATGGGCTAATAAGCCAAATCGAAGAGCTCAAGGGGCAATGGAGAGCAGGGGTAGACCTATCTCCACAAATCCTTGGACGACTTAAAAAATCTGTAATTGTCACTTCGGCAGGTGCTTCCACCCGCATAGAAGGAGCAAAATTATCAGATGAGGAAGTCGAAAAATTATTGAAAGGATTGAAAATCCAAAAACTCAAAACACGCGATGAGCAAGAGGTCGCCGGCTACGCCGAACTTCTGACTAATGTTTTTGATTCTTTCAGAACAATCAAATTCAGCGAAGGAACAATCAGGCATTTTCATAATGAGCTTTTGAAATACTCAGAAAAAGATTCTCGCCACAGAGGAAATTACAAATTCGGTAGCAACAGGGTAGAAGCCAAAAGTGCCGATGGAAATATCGTAGGAGTGCTGTTTGATCCCACTCCTCCTCACCTTGTAGCCAAAGAAATGAATGAATTGCTCGAGTGGACTATTTCTGAATTTGATAAAAAAGAAATACACCCATTGATCATTATCGGAAATTTTATATTTGAATTTCTATCTATTCACCCATTCCAAGACGGAAATGGTAGAGCTTCGCGAATTTTAACGAATTTATTGCTTTTGAAAAACGGCTATGAATACATGCCGTATCTTTCTCATGAGAAATTAATTGAAGATAATAAAAATGATTACTACATCGCGCTAAACAAATCTCAGAAATCATGGAAAACAAAAAAGGAAGACATAAGTAAATGGCTTATATTTTTCCTTAGCATCTTTTTGGAACAGACGAAAAGAGCGATAAATCTTTTATCCAGCGAATCCATCGAACATCTACTATCGGCAAAACAACTTGAAGTTTGGAACTATATCCAGAAAAATAAAATGGTAACACCGCGAGAATTACGTACAAAACTAAAAATGCCGGCTCCTACAATTTTACAGATATTAAATAAACTGCTATTAATTAAAAAAATTGAGAGATTGGGCGAAGGAAGAGGAGTTAGATACAATTTATTAGCAAATCACCTATGAAACGCATTCTTATAATTGGGAATTCGCCATTGCCGGAGGAAAATACGAAGTCGAGGCCGGCGGCGGGACTGAGGACTTGGCAGTTTTTGAAACCGCTTACGCCTGAGAATGGGACTGTCGTTTTGGATGGACATGAAGAATTTTCGGCTGGTGGCCGCGATGCGATTGGTAGACATGGCACAATAGCGGCCGGTAATGCGGTCGGCAAGCATGCGACTGTTCCCGCGACAGCGGATCGCGCGTTTTCGGCTGTAAAAAGACAAGGATTTATCGTGAAATTTGTGAGTGTGGCGATGCCGGAATGTTACGAAGAAGAAGTTTTGTATAAAGAAACGGCTCTTTCAGAAAAATATGCGGAGATTTTGATTTCGAAAGATGATCCAAAAATTCTTCAAACTTTGCAAAAAGTTTGTGATGAATTTTCTCCGGATGCTGTAATCGGCGTAAACACATATCCTTCTTTTTTGGCTTCTAAATTGAGATTTTCGGCACCGTTTTGGGCGGACTTGAACGGCTGGGTGATGGCGGAAGCACAGGCGCAAGCATATAAAATGGATAGCAATGATTACCTCGACCATTATTACAATATGGAAAGAAGTATCGTGTCGCGTGCGGATAAAATTTCCGTTGTTTCAAGGCCTCAAGAATTCGCTTTGTACGGCGAGCTTGCGGCATTTGGAAGAATGGGAAAAGATAGTTTTGGATACAAATTTGTCGAACATATCCCAAATGGAACGGAATGGTTTGAAGGCGAAAGAGGGCTACCAGAAAAGCTTCCTTCCGGCTTGCAGGAAGTTTTTGGACGCATACCTAAAGACGCTTTTTTCATGCTTTGGATGGGAGGATACAATACTTGGGTCGATGAAATTACTTTATTCAAAGGCGTTTGTGAGGCCATGCAAAAATGTGAAAAATTGTATTTTGTGTCTACGGGAGGCGAGATTTCAGGGTTGGATAATAAGACTTTTGCAAAATTCAAAGAGTTGATTGAGAAGTCGGAATTTCGAAATAGATTCGTGTTTTTGGGATGGGTCGACACTGCGGATATTCCTTATATTTATGACCGCGCGCATTTGGGACTCAATGTTGATCGAAAGTGCGCGGAAACATTTTTTGGAGCAAGAAATCGCCTCAATGAAATGATGAAATTTGGCTTACCTATCGTAACAACGCTTGGCAGTGAAATCGCCAGAGAATGCACTGAATATGGGGCCGGCCTCGGTGTTCGCAGTGGCAATTATGAGGAACTTGCGAGTGCTATTTCTACGATTTATCGCGAGTGGTATAACGGCGGACGCGACAGCGCACGACTTCGTGAATATGGCCTGCGCGGACTGGAATACACAGAAAAATTTTGCAATTATCTGACAGTTTGTGAACCTATTTTGAAATGGCTCGAAAATCCAAGACCTGCGCCGGACAGAGGTGGCATTTCAGGTGGTGGCCGTGGGTTTGGTGGAGAGACAGGAATTATTTTCAAAATTTTAGGTGGCACATGTAGCGTTTTTGGCTTGCTCAAGAAGTTTTTGAGGATATCTAGAAGTGGAGTTCGTTACCTGAAACAAAACGGAATTAAGAAATTTTCAAAGAAAGCGTGGCAGAAGTTTTTGGGGAAGTTTTAAAAACAGACATTGAAAAAGAAATTGTTTTAGTATATAATAAGTATGCATTTAGTAGTATTTCATAATTAAATTAGTATGGTTTTATTACAAGTAAAAATTGAAGATAAATTAAGTAAAGCGATCAAAAAGAAGTCTGCCTCCTATGGCGTTCCTGCGAGTTCTTTGATAAAAATAGTTTTGACAAAATCATTTATGGAGGATGGCTTTTCTGCCGGCAATATATTCAATGCAAAGAGAGATAATGCAGGTAAAGGCATAAGAATAGATGATTTAATCGAAGCACTATAAATTTATTACATGCCGGATAAAATCACAAAATTCATAAAGGCTTTAGATGAAAAAACTCGCTCTCGGCTCAAAGAAAAACTTCTTGAGGTTAAGAAAAATCCATTTTCCAGTGGTGACATAAAAAAGCTACAAGGCACTTCTGAAAACCTCTATAGGCTTCGCTTAGGCAAGATTAGAGTTGTTTATAAAATTCTTAAGAGCGATATTGAGATCGTAGACATCGATTACAGAGGAAATATTTATTAAGAGCCTATAAAAATGTTTGATTTAGAAGCTGTGCAGGGCTAAACTGAGCCTGCTCTATTTGCGATTCACAGTTGAGCGATTAAAAATATGGCGCCATCGTCTAGCGGCTAGGACGCCTCCTTCTCAAGGAGGAAACCGGAGTTCGATTCTCCGTGGCGCTACCAAATTAATACGATTTATCCTGAGGATAAAGCGGATTATTTTATGGTTCAGCAGGAGAATCGAAGTTTATGCCCCAGAGGGTAATTCTCCGTGGCGCTACCAAATTAAAATTGTACGACTGTTCTTGTTACGGTGTTTTTGTAGACTACGGATCTATGCTGTATCACAAAAATTTTTATGATCGCCTTCTCTATTCTGTATATGATCCTATAATCGCCTACCCTAAGTGAGCGATAATTCCTGAGAGAGTTTCTTAGTGGTTTACCAAATAATTCAGGGTGAGATTGCAGTTTTTCTTCAATTGATTTTTTGATTCTCTCCTTTTCTTTTTTCGAAATTTTTGGAATATCTTCGGAAACAACAAGTTCGTGATACTCAACTGTATATTTTATTTCCATGCGTTTTTATGTGAAATAAATTTTGCCCCTTTCGTGTCTCTACCTGAAGCAATCTTATCCCAAATGTCGCTTTCTTCCATTTGAATCGCTATTTCTATAAGTTGCATGGCTTTTGCTGATTTTGAGGTGTCATCGCGTTTTGATAAATACGTCAGAGCTTTATCCAGGTCATTTGGTAAAGTTATATTTGTTCGATTTTTTGTTGTTGGCATATTTTTAATTTAAATTGTATATTAAGTGTATCAAAAGTGCAACACTCTTGTCAATTTATTTAAAAGCCCTCCGTTTTAGGGGAGGGCTTTTGCGCGTTGTTACTGGAGAAATACCGTACGACTACTTAGTATTCTAGTTCTTCAATATTCCCATCACAATTCCAACGAGATTGTCTTTGAGCATTAGGGATGCGATTTTTGCCACTTCACCTCTTGTGATGTTTTTATTGTGGCCGAATGTGCCGTCTTCATATCCGTTTACAATGCCGTTTGCGGCTGCGTATTCAACATATTTTGCGAACCAATCTTTTTTCTTTACGTCTTTGAATTTTGAATCCGCTGTTGGCTCTTCTATTGTCACGCCTGATGCCGATAAAATAATCTTCATGGCTTCCGCTCTTGTTATAGGCTTGTTTGGATTGAAAGTCTTGTCCGTATATCCTGAAACAATTCCTTTGTCGTAAGCGGCTTGTATAAATGCGGCATACCATTGTGATTCTTTGACGTCTTTGAATGAGCTTACGACTGATTCTGCATCTTGCATTGGTAGATCGTACATCTTGACCACAATCTTTGTGAATTCGGCTCTTGTTATAGGCTTGTCAGGGTTGTAATGAGATTCGTCAGCACCCGACACAATTCCTTTTTCATATAAATCTTCGACGTATGTTTGAGCCCAGTGTCCTGCGATATCTTTGAGTGGCGTTACAGTGGTTGCGGTGGCGCTTGATGCGTCAGTAGAGGTGTCTGTTGCGTCTGTTGATGTCGTTGTTTCTGTTGTTTCTGTTGTGGTTTTCTTTTTGCTATTGCCGCTTCCGCTTCCGCTTCCGATCCCTACAGGTCCGCCGCCGGATGGAGCTACTGTCGCCGCAACCGGTGTCGCCGCCGCTGCCGTTGAGCCCGCAGAGCTATTTCCATCTGTATCTACAGCAATTATCTGGAATGAATATGCTGTTCCGTTTGTCAGGCTTGAAATTGTCTTTGTGCACGGTGTCACCGTACAAGCGGCTTGAGTTAATGTTGAAGTTACTCCTTCCGTGACATTATTTTCCCAAATGTCATATCTCAACATGTCGTCTTCGCTGTTTTTTGTCCATGACAATGCAACGGACGCATCGCCTGCCGTAGCGGAAAGTCCGCTTGGTGTTGCAGGTGGAGTTGATCCGGATGAGACTATTGGTGCGAAGGTAGTCAAGTGACCTGTGCTTGTTGTTAATGAAATTGTTGTCAAATCAACAGCTGTCACCGCGGCGGCAAGTGTCGCGTAGTCGTCTATTGTCGTGTAAGGGATCACTCCTCCCGTCGAATCATAATATGTCGTTGTTGTCGGCATTTTTGTCCAGTTATTTGTGGTTTCATTCAAATAACCTACATCAATCTTGTCTGTCGCCCCAGGCGTACTGATTCCTTCTGTCGCCAATTCAGCAACCGTATACTCGAAGGCTAACTTCACGTCATTATCGAATGACGTAACCGGTGTACTGTCATTTGTCGAGCTACCTGTGATAGTTACTCCTTTTGAGAAAGAATCAGCCGATGGCGTAGTTGGTAATTCGTTTGTCTGAGCAAAAGCTAAAGTTGAATCCGCTGATACTGAGCTTGGAGGTACTGTCATATTAAAAGACAAATCAGTATCTGCGAACGCTGTGCTATCGCTGGAACTCACTGTTGCGGCTGTCGGATCTGCTAAAGTAACAGCTGTGGCCGGCAACTGAATGTCTGCACTGGAAACATCTGTTGTTGATGCATTTGCCTGCAACGCTGTCGCTGATTCGCTAGTTCCGTCTGTAACAGCTTTAACATTCCATATTCCGTCACTTACATTCATTGTGTAATCACCGTTTGCGTCTGTTTCTGCGGTTGCCACACCTCCTCCATTCATTGTCGCGTAAACCAAAGCTCCTTCTACCGGATCTCCTACTGAATCAGTAATTGTACCTGCAATTGTTTTGTCTGCAGGGTCTAAAACAATATCTTGGTTTGCCACAGTATCTGTTATAACCATATCTTCAGGTGTTGCCACATAACCAGTCAGTTCAGCTACAACACTA
This sequence comes from Candidatus Peregrinibacteria bacterium CG_4_10_14_0_2_um_filter_38_24, assembly GCA_002792535.1. Taxonomy (GTDB): domain Bacteria; phylum Patescibacteriota; class Gracilibacteria; order UBA1369; family LOWO2-01-FULL-3; genus UM-FILTER-38-24. The sequence continues at coordinate 10,186 of PFOM01000016.1, forward strand.
TATGTGCCATCCGGAACTTTTGCGGTGTAGTCACCATTTTCATCGGTTGTTACTGTAAATGTATCCAATGTAACCGGATCGGTGATTGTTACCAATGCGCCTTCTACTCCAACTCCTCCCTCCGCTATTGTTCCTGTTACCGTATTCAAAGTTGGAAGAGTAATTGTTATATCATCTCCTGTTCCGTCAAAATTTACAGCAGAAGTGGTGTCGTTGAATGCACCTCCTGCTAGAGATGCTCCTGATTCGTCGAATGGTAAATCAAGTATTAAGGTGTAATCACCTGCCAGCAACGTAGTCGTTGCTGTTGTTTGACCTGCAGGAATTTTTACTTCCAATCCTGTACCCGTTGTACTTATAAGATTTACGTATGTATCGTCACTAACGGCTTCTGAAAGAGCTATACTGACTGTAGCAGGGGCTGCTAAACTGCCGAGATTCTTCGTAACTGTTTCATCCTCATCAACTAATGCTGTTGTTTTGGAAAGTGTTCCAAGTGTTGGGGTCCACATTTCCACCGTGTATGTGGCAGCATCGATAGGGACATCGAAACTGTATGTACCGTCTGCGGCCGTTACTGCCATGTTAAAGTTTCCGGTAGCATTGTGAGCCGAGACTACTACTCCAGAGTCATCTGATGTTCCAGGAACATCGATTGTTCCTGAAATAGTTCCACTCTCTGTTGATGAGAGTGGTTCAAAATTTTGGCTGGTAAAACTTGAATCCGTTACCGTTAATGTCTTTGTCCCCAAGAATCCTAAGCCTGGAGCATTGGCTTCCAGCTGCCATGTTCCTGCTTCCGGTAGGTATAAAATATAATTACCTGATGAGTCTGTAAATCCGTTTACAGGTGGACGTTGAGAGTCTGTCCTATGAGCCCATACTCCGGCTCCTGTAATTGTATTTGTTCCGTCCGTAACTCTACCTGAAACCGTAAGACTAGTTGTAGAATTTAATGACATTCTGACGACAAAAGGATTTGCTCCGGTACTTCCGGTCGAAACAGTCGTGCTACCATTTACGTATACATTTCCGCCAGCCACAATTTTTACAGTATTGTCTTTTCCAGGCGGCATTCCCGGAATAAATATTCCAACTCTATATGTTTTTCCTGATGAAACAGGGATAGAGAATGTTCCATCTGATCCGATTTTTGCGTCTCCTCCGAATCCTCCTGCAGTATTATCCGCAAAAACTTTTCCTCCCTTAACAGCTGTCCCGGCAGAATCTTTGACTATACCTGATATCGTTGCGTCAGGTGCGGATGCAGTGAATGCTACGGTTGTCATGGCTACTCCTCCTATATTTCCCGTTACGATATTTACATTTTGATTTTGTGGAGGCATCCATTCCATTGGTGGGAATGCGGAGAATGTTCCTTTTGGAAGTGAAGGCCCTATTCCTATATTGTACATACCCACTCCGCATGCGTATACATTCACCGGAGTAACCACGGAGTCTATCACTTGTAATCTTGTGAAAGACTTAGCGAATCCTCCGGATCCGGAGGTATTCCATCCAAAAATATCAATACTGTCACTTGTCCCAAGGCTTCCGATTGAGTTTATGTTACTGATGTTGACTGAAACTGGTATGGTCGCACAGTTGTCTCCGTTTTGAGTTGTTAATGTAATGTTTTGTGTCGCGGCCGTTGTAACATTTTGAAGGTTATAGTTTCCTTCTGAATAGTCAGTTCCTCCTACATTTTGTGGCTGTATGAATATATGATAATTGCCGTTAGGAAGATTTGAGAATATATATTCTCCATTATTGCTTCCTTCAACTACTGTGCCGGCTGCATCGAGGGCTGTACTGGTTTCCTGATGACCTGCGGATGGTGAATCCAAGAATACACGTACGCCATTTACACCTGATCCTCCAGAGGTTACTATCCCGGAAATAGTATTTGTGCCGGCTTGGCTGATAAAGTACGGCATTGTTGTCATTGATTCGAGGAGTGTTCCGGTTGAATTGAAGGTCTTGATTGCTAGACTGTAGCCTGATGTGTTGTAATCCTTTGGTTCACTTGGATTTACGATTCCATCTAGATCTATGTGTAAGTGATCATTGGCTTGCGTTGCCGCTAAAAGCTGTACATATACCTTTCTTGCGGCGGCAATATATCCTATACCATTGGCTAAGCTTCCTGCCCCTGAACTTGCCGTATCAGTGCTAATAGAACTTGTAACCCCAGCTTTGAATGTTGGCGTTCCAGTATTAGGACCGTTGAAATCGCCATTTCCAGGACTATATTGGTCGTTCAAAACTCCAGAAACACCTGTTCCCACAGGAAACGTAAATTCAATATATCCATCTAATGGGATTATTGTCGTAACAGGCATATCGATCATATAAATCGTACTTTTGCTCGCCATAGAATTCATAGGGAATGCGCTTACCGGATTTTGCGCCATATCTTTTATATTGAAATCCCCCATCGTCATTGTGTCTTGTTGGAACATTCCTTGGCCTCCATTTCCAAATTTTGAACCATCCATAACCATACCTGTCCATGACTTATTGGCTGTTGCGTCAAATCCATTTCCGGCAGCGTCCGTCACGCTCGTACTTATTCCAATGTAAAATCCATCGCCTGGAGTCAGGGTAAGTCCATCAATCAACACTCTATTTCCTTCTCTTTCATAACGTATGTTTACTCCTGAAAGTACACTCACTGTTGTCACCCCTCCTCCACCTGTACAGCTCAATCCGTCAGCCGCGATAATTGCCGCAGAACAAGTTTTTAAAGTGTAGTATGATTTATTTTCTGCCGTTGTTTTGTTTAGTGGTTCATCAATTTGGATGGAAACTCCAAAATCATCAGCGTCTGCAAAGACGAGCCTAGGTTTCCCTATACTTGTGGTAGCGTCAGGGTCTTTGACTGTATTCGTATCGGCAGCACCCGTAGTAAAGGTCTTTGTCACAGAGGAAATTGCCGTGTTTGAGATGCTTTTTACCAATGTGGATACATTGAAAGTGTAACTTGTGCTTGCGCTCAAAATACTTGTTGGAGCGAATGAGATAGCATTGTTCATTGAATCATAAGATACGGTTCCGGCTGTACTTACTGTTCCGTTTTTCTTTAAAGTAACATTTGTTGAGTTAACCGTGCTTGAATCAAGTCCTCCTGAGAAAGTTATTCTAGGGACGAAACCAACTGGCACCGCGGTGATAGCGTCTCCGACTTTGTATGCATCGAGGTTTGTCCCCATCAATGAGGCGTTAATTGTTTTTGTACCTGTTCCTGTATGAAAAATTTCCTCAAATGGCCCCATGTCTGAAAATCCAAATCCATTTCCCGAACCTCCGCAACCTGCAGAAGAGCTTCCAGGCATACCAGCCAAAACATCTCCTGTCGAAGAAGTCACATCGTTCTCTACCACTACACAATATTCACTGCTTGCTTCGTAAGTGTATCCGGAAATACATACGGAATTATTTTCTGAATTGATAATCGTAACGGCAGGCGATCCAGCCGGCAAAGTTTCAGATAAAGCTCCGCTTACGACTTTTTTGATGTAAATATTGCTAGTCGTCAAATCGGCGGCAGTCATAGATCTGTCAAAATTTATTGTTACACATCCTGTGTTCGTAGGAACATCCCATTGTCCCGGCATTGGATAACCCATCATTGCAATTGGAGGAACTTTGCCTCCAAGGGCTCCCGTAAATCCTCCTCCCGGTACAAACGCTCCTCCTCCTGCTCCAGTAGTGAATGTGAAAGTCCAGACTGTAGTTCCATCCACAAGGTCCGTTTCTCCTTTTGATGGTGCGAAAGCTTTTGTGACTGAAGCGACATAAATGGTTGAAGATGAAAATGGAGTTGTAGGCTTAAACGATACTCCATATGAAATATTCGAGCCCCATGTTTCCGTGTGACTGCCCCATGATCCCGCTACCGCTATTCCTCCGCTTGTAAGAGAAAATGTGCTATCTACGGCATTTACCAAAGGAAAGCTTAAACTGGACGGATCTTTGCTCAAGAAAAAGTCGATAGGCGCCATAGTCGGAACGCCGACTTGTCCTGTTGGCGGACCATATGCATTTACGGTCATGTTTGTCGCAGATCCTACCGTCAAAGAGTCGGTCGTCGGAGAAGAAACATTTACCGTCGGAGAGTATGGAGTAACAATGAAAGTTCCCTCTTCTGACCCCACCACTACAACTGATAATGTTCCAGCTGTTAATGTTTTTCCTGTAACTACCGTTGTTGTTTCATTACCTGTTAGCACTTCACCGACGGAATAAATATATCCGTCTGCAGAGCCTACTGCTCCGTTTGAAACAGTGTAGTCACTTGCGGTACCGTCTGTCACAGTTATTTTCGTGATATTTCCTGCATTTGTGGCGCAACTCGCAAATCCATTTACCGGACCCATTACTGTTACTGTTGAATCGGCTCCGCTATTTACCGCAGATACAACTGAGAAATATCCCCTGGTGCCGCACTCTCCATCTCCACTACCAGGCAAGCTTACTATATCTCCCGGAACTAAAGTTGTTACTCCTGACACATTCACAACAGATGCTATATCTTTTGTTATTGTGTCGCCCGGATCTACTGCTACAGTAACGCCCGCGGATACACCTGAAGCCGCCATAATATTCGAGTTACTGTAAATGACATTGGATGGTCCACCCATTACTTTGAATGTCGTGGTCGTGAGAACTGATGCCATATAATAAGCTGTTGTATTTGCGGCAGAAGTAAATTTTACTATGCCATATAAGCCAAATGCGTGGTTAGCCGAACTTTCCATTACACCGGAAAGTGCTCCAGCCGCCACGGTTACCGCATTTGTATCTATCACCACGTCTGCCAATGCGGACGAAACTGTTCCTCCTCCACTGTTTACCTGCGTTATTGTCACTGTTTTTTGTTCGTTTACTTCCGCTGTTGTCGATGCGCCAAAATCCGCGACCAAGTGATCTGCGCCACCTACGGCCGCCCCTACAGTGATTGCCATATAGTCAACGCCCGGGTATGTTGGTGTTGAATCATTGATTCCGGCACCAGGAGCCCAGACGAAGACATTGAAACTTGAAGTTGCTTTTAAAGTTACCGTATTTGCCGCGTCATCTCCTGTTGCTACATTGAAACAAATCGCATTGTTGTTTGTTCCGCTTATATCAGTTCCTGGTGTTTGAGGGTAAGGCATAGCTCCCGAACCTACTCCCGTAAGAGAAATCCCTGCTCCAACCGCCGTGACGTCTACGGCTGTGCTTGGGGAGAGACTGGATGAGCTATTCATATCCATACAAACTATGTCTGCACCCGTGAATGCTTTAGCCACATTACTGCTATCGTAGGATCCTACTGTAAAAACAAGTATTGATCCGGAATCCATAGTAGTCGCATTTCCGGCTGACACTATAGTAAAGTGATCCGTTGCGGCTATTGCGGCGCTGACAGAAGGGCTTGCTATGATTGATGAAATTATCATGACTACGATTGACATGCGTGAAAGTGCACGTTTAATCCATGTTGTTTTGGACATATGTGTTGGTTATTTATAAAGGTTTTTGGCTCGAGAAAAGGGTTATTTTGCGAGCCGATATTGTTTTCACTTTCTCCTTTTGGTTTTATTTTTTCAACTATTTTATGTTGATATGTTGAGTAGTCGTTTTATAATTTAAGGCTCGCGGTGGAGATTTTTTGGTGTATACATTTTGGAATGCCAAGAAGAATAGGGAAGAAATTTTATTTGAAAAATATTCCGAACTTAGCCGAGCATCACGATGCGAGGCTTTTGCGAAGGGCGTACATGTTAGCCCGAGCAATATGGCTGCGCCATGCGAGGTATTTTTCAAATAAAATTTCTTCCCTATTCTTTCCTAGCACTTCCATTAATAGAGTGCTAGACAAGATTTTTCGAAAAAGATATAATCAGTCGGTAAAAATTATTATGGCAGAGAAAAATCTTTATGAAATCTTGGGAGTCCCTAAAGCCGCTACAGATGCGGAAATAAAGTCTGCATACCGAAAATCGGCTCTAAAGTATCATCCGGATAAACATAAAGGAGACAAAGACTCAGAACAAAAATTCAAAGAAATAAATGTCGCGTATGAAGTTTTGTCAGACAAACAAAAACGTCAACAATACGATACTTTTGGCTCTACGAACCCACGCGGTGGATTTGGTGGAGGTGGTGGTGGACAAGCCGGAGGATTTGATTTTAACGGAATGAATTTTGATTTTGGAGGTAGTGCCGGAGGATTTGCTGACATTTTCGAATCTTTTTTTGGAGGAGGAATGTCCGGAGGAAGATCTAAGCGCTCAAGAAAATCCGGTCCGATTCGTGGAAGTGACATCGAGGCAAATATCAGAATATCTTTTGAGGATGCCGTTTTTGGATGCGAAAAAGAACTTGAAATCACAAAATCCGATGTATGCAAACAATGTAACGGCAAAGGCGCGGAGCCCGGAAGCAGTATCGTAACCTGTACGGCCTGCGGCGGAACCGGAGAAATAAAATCAGTGCGAAATACAATACTCGGACAAATGGCTACGTCCAATATATGTGACGAGTGTAATGGCGAAGGAAGACGTCCCGAAAAAGTATGCTCTGTCTGCCATGGAACAACTCGCGTCCGAGTGAAAGATCGCGTAAAAATAAAAATTCCTGCGGGCGTGGACAACGGATCCACCCTTAAACTTGCGGGAAAAGGCGAGGGCGGAATAAAAAACGGACCGAGCGGAGATTTGTATATATTATTAGTTGTTGAGCAAAGCAGAAAATTTATTAGAGACGGTCTCGATATTCATAGCGAAACTGAAATACATTTACTTCAAGCCGTTTTGGGCGGAGAAATTACGGTTGATACAATTCACGGAGAAAAAACTATAAAAATTCCTGCAGGGACAGGCGACTCGAAAGTTTTCAAAATTTCCGGAGCCGGAATAAAAAAAGAAAATGGACAGTCAGGAGATCATTACACAAAAATCAAAGTAAAGATTCCGGACAAACTTTCGAAGAAAGAACGCGAACTTTACCTTTCTCTTGCGGATGAAGCAGGTTTTGATATGAAGAAAAATGGCGGACTTTTTTGGTAAGACTTTACTTTTTTTATCATTAGTATAAAATTTCCTTAGTAATCACTCATTTCTTATGACTATTGTTCTTTCTTGGGATCTTTTTGTACTCGTTTTCTTTGTAGTAATTGTTGCGTATAGTTTTATTGTCGGACGAGATAGTACATTGAAGATTATTTTAGGGACTTATGTTTCCATGATCGCGGCGGATGCCGGTGGAACTGTTTTTTCGCAGTATTTTGGCGGCTCTGTGATGTTTATGAAACTTCTAAAACTTGCGGCGGTCGGAAATGAGCAAGAAGCTATGGTTCTAGTGAAAGTCGTTATTTTTATCGCATTTGTCATCATTTTTGCCGTGAAAGGAGCTTTTGAAGTTGATACGGTCGATGACAGATCGGCGGCGGTTCGTTTTGTTTTGAGTATTCTTTATGCAATCATGAGTGCCGGACTTATCATCAGCGCAATCCTTGTTTTCGTAAGCGGGATTTCTTTTATTGGTGCCGGAGAGCCAAAAACCACCATCACTGCACTTTGGGATGTTTACAATGAATCATCTTTAATCAGATCAATAGTAAATAATAGCGCACTCTGGTTCTCCCTCCCTGCGCTCGCGTTTTTGGTGCATAGCCTTTATACGAAGAAGGAATAAAGGTTCCTGCAATGGCGTAAAGATATTCCCGTTATCTCAGCCTTCTTTTTCTTGGTCTATATGTATAATCTTTAGAAACGGAATTCGCTAACGGAAATATCTTTGCGCCATCTACCATGATTCGTTTAATACCTTATTTGTGTATTATTGAAAAATCCCTTGCGTTTATGGCTGATGATAAATAAAATAGCTTCGTTGTATGGGGCGGTAGCTCAGCCGGTAGAGCAACAGCCTTTTAAGCTGATGGTCCCGGGTTCGAACCCCGGCCGCCCCACCATAAAAAACCCCTGATTACTCAGAGGCCTTTTGTTTTTTTGCTTTCGATTTTGATTACTACATGCGAAGATCCGCTAGAGTCACTCCGTCTTTAGTTGTTTTATCAGCGTATTCAACACTGTAGCTGTCTCCATTTACAGCCGTGATGGTTGCCTTGGAAAATTTTGTTCCGGACAGTTTAGCGTAGACACTTGCGCCTACAACTGCCGCATCTTTAGTCGCCGGCACTTCGCGAATAATGTCTGTCATTACTGTACATGTTGGGGATGAACCATCAGCCCATTTTACGTTTAAACCGTTGTCACAAGCTGTGTCAGCCGTGCCAAGCCACCAAGTTGAACCTCCATACCAAAGTGCAAGTATACCGTCTCCGGCCTTGATTGGCTCCGGTGCTTTTGGGCCGCAACCAGCCGCGAACATCATCAAAATTGATGACATCACTACGAGAGAAATCAGAAGTTTGTTTCTCATAGGAATTAAGTTATGAAATTATTATTTTTAGTATATCATGGCGTTAATGAGAAAAAAACATTTGAGTTTTGGCGTTATAATTTCTTTGCTTTTTGTGTTTCTTTTGCCGTTCTCACTTTCTTTCAAAAATCGAACAGCGCTTTTGTCTGCGCTAACTAATGTGATTTCTTATGATAATTTTGCTGATTTAAATGTGACAACAAAAGTTCCGATTTTGATGTATCACTATATTCGGGATGTGGATAAAAATTTTGACCCGATGGGCTGGAGGCTCTCTACAAGCCCTTATTTCTTTGAGGAGCAAATGAAATATTTGAAAGAAAATGGATATACTACGATAAATTTGAAAGATCTTGAGGATGGAAAAGTTCCTGAGAAAGCTATCGTTTTAACTTTCGACGATGGACTTGAAGATTTTTATACGACTGCATTTCCTATTTTGCAAAAGTATGGATTCACAGCTTCCAATACGGTTATTACGAATATGGTCGGGCGCAATGGACATATGACGATAGAGCAACTAAGGGCTTGCGCTAGGGCCGGAATCGAATTGATTTCTCATTCAAAAAGTCATTTTTCGATGAGCAGTCTCGGCAAAGAAAAACTTGAATCCGAAGTGTACGATGCGGCGGATTTTTTGAGAAATAATTTAAGAATAGAGCCTTTTGGTTTCGTTTATCCTTCCGGAAAATACAACAAACTTGTAATAAAAACTCTTCGAGAAAGTGGATATAAAATTGCTCTAACAACAAACGAAGGAGAAGCGGACTTGAGCGATGATGACTGGCTGATTTTGCCTAGAATAAGGGTAGATAACCGCAATGGGATTCTTGGATTCAAGAAAAAACTGGAGGAACTTTTATAGATTTGCTAATGTTTTTTTATTTTTCGCAAATCATTTTTTTGACTTTAATTTTTTTTAATCTTTTTTTAACGAAAATTTAATGTCGACCTGTTAATGTGCAGGTGTTCTTTTCGCGAAAAGTGCTTACATAAAACATTTAACAAACATCCTATGGAAAATTTAAAAAAATTTCTTACTTTGACTGCGCTAGTTTGTTTGGCGTCGTCAATTCTAATAGTAAAAGGGGTTACGAGTTTTGCGGCAGGCTTCGGAAGTATTGTAATCAATGAGGTCGCGTGGGCAGGCACAAGCGATGATTCAAATGATGAGTGGATTGAACTTTACAATCCAACTTCTCAAGAAGTCGACTTGAGCGAATGGTTTATTGAAGATGACGTTGCGACAAAATACACTATAACTTCCGGAAAAATCGCTCCTCATGGATATTTTTTGATTGAAGATAATGAAGATGCCGTTTCAAATCTTACTGCAAATGCTATCATCGGGCTTTCTCTTGCGAATGCCGGAGATGCGCTTGTTTTGAAAGATTCTGCGGGGGTTACCGTAGATAGTGTGAATGCGAGTGGTGGCGCGTGGTATGCAGGAAATGGCACCAGCAAGGCAACAATGGAGCGCATAGATCCTTTAGTAAAAGTTGATAGTGCCGCAAATTGGGCGACTGCTGTGGCTTCAAATGGAGCGGTCGGAATAAATGGCGGAAGTATTTTGGGAACTCCTGGTGGAGCAAATAGCGCTTATGCCGGCCATGGCCCTGAAGTTGTACTTTCAGGTGTCACCGCCAGTATTGGAGAAAATGTGACCGTTTCCGTAGACGCAAAAGACACAGTGGATTTGTATGGATATGGATTTGAAATAAATTACGATCCATCTGTTTTGTCTTATGTTTCCGCTGTGGAGTCATCTTTCTTGAAGTCCGACGGGAAGGAAACTTCTTTTAATGCGGCCCTACAAAATGGCTTAGAGGGGACTCTTATCATTGGTGATGCAAGACTTGTAAATCCACCAAGTGGAGTCGATGGAAGTGGCAAACTTTTGGATCTTGTTTTTAATGTGAAAAATACTGATTTAAAAACCACTAATCTTTCTTTCGGCGTCACTAGCTTTTTGGCTGATACAACCGGAGATATGGTTACGAAGTTAACAGGTGCGACATTAAATATTGGAAGCAGTGTGGCTTTGGATATTACAAATCTGAAAATTTCTACAGGTGAAGAAAGATACAGTTTAGGGCTTACTTGGGACGCGATTGCCGGTGCGACTTATGTCGTGAAGAAAAAAGGCGTAAATGGCGCATACAATATTATCAAGGAAGGAAGCGATAATTTCTACATTGATAATTCAAAAATAGTTACAAGTGTTGAATATTCATATCAGGTTTTTGCCGTAAAAGACGGCATTTCCGGGCAAGCGTTTAGCACTGCCGGGACTGAAACGCGCGGACTTAAAGGTGACAGCGATAGAAGTGATCGCATAGACGGAAAAGATATCGAAAAACTTGCGAGATCTTTTGGAAGTGAATCTGCGGATGAAGAATATGATGCGCTAAAAGATTTTAATTATGACGGAATTATTGATGGTGCTGATTTGATAATCATAGGTGCGAATTTTGGGCTTAAATACTAGGTAAATCATGTGGAGGGGATTTCTACAGAGTCCCCTCCTTTGAGAAAATTTTATAATTTTATGTTTTAAAAAATGAAAAGAATTAAAAATTTGGCTGTTCTCTTTGTCGTTATTTTTGCAATTTTTTCTTGGATGAGGAAAGAGGCCGACTTCGTCGGCGTGGCAGATGTACTTGATGATACTTTGGTGGAAGTTTCGGGCGAAGATTTCACTTTTGGTGAAAGTGACGGGAGTAGTCTTGATGAAAATTCCGATGCGAAGAATGGCAGGATTTTTATTGAGAAAAATTTTATGGATGACAATTTGCTGAAAATCTCGGTATACGCAGAGGAGGTTCTTTTGCCTGTGATAGGCGTTTCTTTCCATTTGAAATACGAACCTGCGAAAATTTCTTTTGTGCGACATGAGGCTGGAGATTTTTTGGAAACCGGCGGAAAACCTTTTTATCTTGTTAAAGATTCCCCGGAAAAAAATAAAATTTATTTTGGAGCAACTTTGAAAAAAGGTGACGCATTTCCAACTCAAGGAGGAAAAATCGTGGATTTTTATTTTAAGATTTTAGATTATGCGACGACTGAAAAATCCGATACGAATGCCCAAATCGGTCAGTCCGGCAATAACGTAGCGGGCAAAGAAAATTCGAAAATTCTTTTCTCTTTCTCAAACGGGAATGTTTCCACGATGGACAATGGCGCAGAAAAAATGAAAAACATAAATTTTGAAAATTCAGAAATAGATTTACTCGAGAAAGATGGCTTGTCGCAGAGTATTGCGAGCGTTTTTAGAAATTTTGATTTTTTAAAAAATAAATTTTTCCTTGGTATTTTACTTGGAATAGCAATATTTGGAGGACTGAGTTTAGCCCTTTTCCTTGCCTTTAAGCATGGAAAGAAAAGAGCGGAGAGTTCTGTCAATTTCAAATAGCATAATAGATTTTGTGTTTGGCTTGGAATCCATTATATTTTGAGTAGTCAAAATATTGATTACTCAACAATCCTATGGAAAAAGAATTTATAAGCATACAAACTGCGGCTGATTTATCTCTAAAATCTATTCAAACAATCAGACGTGCAATTAAGTCTAAGAACCTTAGAGTTAAAAGACAAAAAACTCCTCAAGGTTTTAATTATATGATCGAGAAAAGTTCTCTATACGAGTTTTACAAAATAAAAACTACCGCAGAGGCAAGCGCTAAAACCGAAACTCCTTCGTCTGAGATAAAAGGAACGACTCGTAAGAAAGTTAAATCATTTATAAAGTTTGCCGAGACTGAAGAAAGTGAAGATACAATGTATATTTCCGCAAATGATTTCAGAAGTTTTTCTCAGACAATGGAAAAGCTTTTGGGTCAGCACTCTGATGAAAGACAAAATTTCTTGAGATTGGTTACTTCTCTTCAAGAAAAAATTATTGTTCTTGAAAATCAGCTAAATTTGCTCCAAGCTCCAAAAAAGAGCTGGTATCAGATTTGGAAATAGATTTTAAAATCTGACACCACAAAAGGGTACATGTCCGCAACCTGTATTTGTTGAATTTTTTGCTGGCGAGAATAGAATTACGTTACAAATATCTTAACAAATTCACCCATGTCTCTTTTTGAAAACACCCTTGCTCAAATCAAGAGGGCTTCTGATATCATGAGCCTAGATAAGGATATTGCGACAATTTTGTCGAATCCTATGCGAAAAGTCGAGGTTAATATTCCTGTAAGAATGGACGATGGAACTCTTAGAATTTTCACAGGTTTCAGAGTTCAACACAATAACGCATGCGGACCTTTCAAAGGAGGAATCAGATACCACCAACAAGTTGATTTCGGTGAAGTTATGGCTCTTTCTGTATGGATGACTATCAAATGTTCAGTCGTTGGAATTCCACTTGGAGGAGGAAAAGGTGGAATTATTGTTAATCCAAAAGAACTTTCAGAGGGGGAACTTGAGAGACTTACCAGACGATATATTAGGATGATTGCTCCCATTATTGGACCTACGACCGACGTTCCGGCTCCAGATGTGAATACAACTCCAAAAATTATGTCATGGATAGCCGACGAATATTCAAAGTTTGTCGGACATGATGCAAAAGGTGTTGTCACAGGAAAACCTTTGGAAAATGGCGGAAGCAAGGGAAGAGACAAAGCGACTGCTATGGGAGGGACTTATGTTTTGAATGAATATGCTACTGAAAAAGGGCTAAATCCAGCTGAAACAAAAATCATTGTTCAAGGATTTGGAAATGCAGGAAGCATAATGATTGAACTTCTTACTGCCGCAGGATACAAACTTGTTGGAACTTCAGATTCACAAGGTGGAGTTTACTCTGCTGACGGACTTGATTTTGCCGCTTTAACAGCATGTAAAGCTGAAAAAGGAACTGTTCATGCATTTGAAGGAGGAAAGGCTATTACAAATGAAGAATTATTAGTGCAGGATTGCGATATTTTGATCCTTGCCGCTCTTGAAAATCAATTAACATCCGGAAATGCCGACCAAGTGAAAGCTACTCTTGTTCTTGAGCTTGCAAATGGCCCAACAATGCCGGAAGCTGATGAAATTTTATCTAAAAAAGGTATTCCTATTATCCCCGATATCCTTGCAAATGCAGGTGGTGTTACGGTTAGCTGGTTTGAAATGTTGCAGAATGCGGACAACAAATATTGGGAAACAGATGAGGTTAATGCAAAACTTAAAGATATCATGGTAAAGTCTTGGAATGATGTAAAAGGCAATAAAGAAAAATATAACTGTACCTTTAGGGAAGCCGCTTTCATCACCGCTATCGGACGTGTCGAAAAGGCAATTAAGGAAAATTGGAAAATTTAATCAACACACAATATGATCATCCCAAGCTCTTCTATTGAAAAAGCGTCAGATATTCGTCGCGATGTTTTCTTGAGAAAATATATATATTCTTTTGACGAGGGAGATAAAAGCATGCGTGATTTGCTCGGAGGTAAGGGCTCAAACCTTGCCGAGATGACGGGCATAGGAATTCCCGTTCCCTTCGGATTTACAATCACTACAGAAGTTTGTGAATATTTTGTTTCAAAAAAAGCTTACCCTGAAGAGTTCGCTGAACAGCTTGAAGAAAAATTAAATTTGCTTGAAATAAGAACTGGAAAAAAACTTGGAGACAGCAAAAATCCGTTGCTTGTTTCCGTTAGAAGCGGCGCGGCGGTTTCGATGCCTGGAATGATGGATACAATTTTGAATCTTGGGCTTAATGATGAGACAATTGAGGGCGTGATTGCAAATACTGAGAATGCGCGATTTGCATATGATTGCTACAGAAGGTTCGTACAAATGTTTGGAAATGTTGTTTTAGGTGTTTCTCATGACCTTTTCGAGGAAGCTATTGAAAAGATAAAAGAAGAAAAAAATGTAAAACAGGATACTGACTTAACTGCAGATGATTTGAAGAAATTGGTTTATGATTTCAAGGAAATTATCAGTAAAAATTCTGATGAAGAATTCCCGGAAAATCCGCTTGCTCAAATGAAACTTGCGATTGAGGCAGTATTCAATTCTTGGGATAATGATCGTGCAAAAACTTATAGAAAAATTAATAATATTACAGGCCTTAAGGGAACAGCGGTAAATGTTCAGTCGATGGTTTTTGGAAATATGGGTGACGATAGTGGCACAGGAGTCGCGTTTACGAGGAATCCTTCAACCGGAGCCAAGGAATTTTATGGTGAATTTTTGATGAATGCGCAGGGGGAAGATGTCGTTGCAGGAATCAGAACTCCAAGTAGAATTGAGGACTTGAAAGAGATAAATGAAGCCGCCTATAATCAGCTGATTGAGATTAAGGATAATTTGGAAAAACATTACAAAGATATGCAGGATATTGAGTTTACTATTGAACGTGGAAATCTATTTTTATTGCAGACAAGAAATGGAAAGAGAACTTCTCATGCGGCGATAAAAATTGCGGTTGATCTAGTTGCGGAAGGGCTTCTTTCAAAGGAAGAGGCTCTTTTGAAAGTCGATGCCGCCGCACTTAGCCAATTGCTTCATCCTCAAATAAAAAAATCTATTGAGAGAAATGTTATAGCAAAGGGTCTTCCGGCTTCTCCGGGAGCGGCATGCGGAAAAGTTGTATTTAGCGCCGATGATGCTTTCTCATGGGCAACGGAGAAAGACGAGAAAGTGATTCTTGTGCGAAAAGAAACGAGTCCTGAAGATATTCACGGAATGCATGTGGCTCAAGGAATTTTGACTTCACGCGGGGGAATGACCAGCCACGCGGCAGTCGTCGCTAGAGGAATGGGGAAATGCTGTGTCGCGGGGTGCGCTGAAGTTATCGTAAATGCGTCTGCCAAGAAAATTATTATCGGAGATTTGGTTATTAATGAAGGAGATAGAATAACGCTTGATGGAGGCACCGGTGAGGTTATTTTAGGCAGTGTGGAACTCGAAGAACCAAAGATGTCCGAAGATTTCAAAACTATCATGGACTGGGCAGATAAAGTAAGGATTATGAAAGTTCGCACGAATGCTGACACTCCAAAAGATTGCCAAGTTGCTATCGATTTTGGAGCTGAAGGAATCGGCCTTTGCCGAACTGAACATATGTTTTTTGATGAAGAAAGAATTCCAATGGTTCGAAAAATGATTTTGTCTAAAGACGATGAAACTCGTGGAAAACAATTAAAAAAACTTAAAGAATTTCAGAAAGGTGATTTCGTGGAAATCTTCAAAGTGATGGAAGGCAAGCCAATGACTATACGTTTGCTTGATCCACCTCTTCACGAATTTTTACCGGAAAAAGAGGAGGATATTCGCAAGTTGGCTGAAGATTTGGATACAACTTTTGAGGACTTGAAAATGACTATTTCAAATCTACATGAAATAAATCCAATGCTTGGACATCGCGGATGCAGACTTGGAATAACTTTTCCTGACATCTATAGAATGCAGGCACAAGCCATTTCTGAGGCGGCGATTGAAGTTTCTGCCGGTGGCACAGAGGTAAATGTAGAGTTTGAAATTCCGCTTGTCGGGTTTGATACTGAATTGAAAAATTTGAAAAAATTAGTTGAAGAAACTATTTTATCTTATGGAGATAGCGTAAATTTCAATTATAAAATCGGGACAATGATCGAGGTTCCACGCGCTTGTTTGACAGCAAATGAATTGGCAAAGGAAGCGGACTTTTTCTCATTCGGAACAAATGATCTTACTCAAATGACACTTGGTTTTTCACGCGATGATTCCGGTAAATTTTTGAATGCATATCTTGAAAAAGGAATTTTCGAAAGAGATCCAACTGAGACTATCGATCAAGCCGGAGTTGGCCAGCTTATGCGTATTTGTATCGAACTTGCCAGAAAAGAAAAACCGAATTTTGAAATAGGAATCTGCGGAGAACACGGAGGTGATCCACAGTCCGTGGAATTCTGCCATAAAATAGGACTGGATTATGTAAGTTGCAGTCCTTATAGAGTTCCTGTTGCAAGGCTTGCGGCGGCGCAGGCGGTGTTGAAGATATAATGAAAAAGGGAAGATATGTCCACTCTCAATAGATTGTGCAAATCTCGCTACTTATTCTCCCCAACTTAGCTTATCGCGAAGTTGTTTGTAATAACGATTTCTTGTGCGAGCGAGGTATAGGTATCTGCGGCTTCTTCGACATGTAATTTTATCACCATATTCAAGTCTGATCATTTCCTGTCCGTCGAGGGTAAGACCGATTGTGGTGGATTCTTCACGTCTGCGTGTCTCCACTATTAGCGTGAGTTGTCGTGAATCCGGTACGATAATCGGACGCATTGAAAGTGAACTTGGGCAGATAGGAGTGATTGTAATTCCTTGAATACTTGGATGTACGATAGGGCCTCCAGCTGAAAGTGAATGTGCTGTTGAACCCGTTGGGGTTGCGACTATTACTCCGTCGGCATTGAAAGTCACCAATTTTCTGCTGTTGATTTCGAGTTCAAGTCTTATTAATCTCGCAAAAGCTCCTTGGTTTATTACCGCATCATTTAGCGCTAAAAACGTTTCGAGCTTTGCGTTGTTTCTGTATACGGTAACGCGCAAAAGTGCACGTTTGTCTACCGTGTAGTGACCTGCGAAAATTTTGTCTAAAGTTTCGTATAAATTGGAAGGAATAGCTTCGCTCAAAAATCCCACCGTACCAAGGTTTACACTCAAAACAAGGGTTTTCTTTCTTTGTATGTTTCTTGCCGTTTTAAGGAGTGTTCCGTCGCCTCCAAGCGCTATCACAAGGTCAACTTTACCCATGAGCTCTTCTTTCGTATATCCCATTTTTGACCCTTTGATGTAGGCGAATGAATTTCTGTCGAAATATAAATCTTTGTGTTTGTCTTTCAAATATTTCGCGAGCTCAACTATCAATTTTTTGTAGTGAGCATTGTCGCGTTTCGTGATAATCCCTATTTTGTGAATCTGTTTTTTGAACTTTGGTTCTAACATGTAGAGAATTTACTTGTAAGTATATTATCTCATCTTTTAGGCATTTTGTGAAGGATTTCGTAAAATTTGTCTGCCGAGGATTCCCATGAAAACTTAGCGGATTGATTTAAACCTTTTTCTTTTAATGTGGTTTTTAGAGCTTCGTCCATAATTATTTTGACCATTGCTTCGGCTATTTGTGATGGACTTTCCGGGTCTACCAAAAGTGCACTGTCACCAACGACTTCCGGCAAAGACGAAGTGCATGAAGAGATCACGGGACAATGTGATTTCATGGCTTCCAGAGGCGGTATTCCAAATCCCTCATAGAAAGATGGGAAGACTAAAGCTTCTGCCAAATTGTACAAATTCACTAAACTTTTTTCAGATAAATATCCCAAAATGTGTACAGATTTTTGTAAATAATTTTTTCTTATTTCCTCGTAAACCGGCTCAAATTTCCATCCGTTTTTTCCCACTATTATCAGGTAATAATCCGGAAAACGATCTTTTATTAGAGCAAAAGCTTTTATCAAATTTACGTAGTTTTTTCGTGGTTCTATAGTCCCAACCGCTAAAAAAAACTTTTCGGGAAGATTTGTTTTTTTTGCAAATTCTTTGAGAATTTCTTCTCCGACTTTTCCATATTCCTCCCCTGCCGCGCAAGTAATAACCTCTATTTTTCCCTCATCTGTTCCGAATTTTTCAATGACATCTTTTTTTGTATTTTTTGAAACGGTGATTACTTTATATGCTTTTTTAAGTGCGGTTTTTAGTAATAATTTTTCTATGAATACCGCTTTTTTGTTGTGAGTTTTTTGGAAGAGGAAAGCCACTAAATCGTGTACGACGATTATGCTTTTGATTCTTTTTGGAAGGAGAATCGGGACTATAAAGCTTGTCGGAGAGATAAATGCATTTGTTTTTTCTTTGTATGCGTCTACCACCGTGTTTATATGCCAAAGTATTCCGTTGCCTCTTATTCTTTTTTGTTTTGCGTTTTTAAATTCTTCAAAGCCTGCTACAAAATCCGAACAATATAAAATATATTCATTTTTGCGATCAATCTTCAGCAGGTTTCTTACTATATTAAAAGTAAACCATCCTTTCCCCGCTTTCTCTCCTGCCGCCGACCTAATGTCTATTGCAATTTTCATGTTTTCAGTATATTACAATTCTGTAAGAAACTTAAACTATATATCTATGCCTGATTCATTACAATACAAATTTAGGCAGTTACCTTTTTACAAGAAATTGGCTTTGGCCGGCGGAATTCTGACCGTTATCGGAGCTTTTTTGCCATGGTATCAGGATATCGATAAATTCAAGACGGGAGACATGTTTTTGGGAATTACGGGACCGATGTACCTTGCCGGGCTGATTGTCGCTATTTCAGGTGCGGCATGTGCTTTGACTGCCGGAGTAAAACTTTTCAAGAGATCTGAGCCAAAATTGCCACTTTCAGAACTTCAGATTTACATTGCGGCAAGCGGACTTTCTATACTTATGCTTGTACTTGCATTGAGCGTTTATTTCCATCCAAAATTTGGAATAAATCTTACTGAAAAAAATACCGGGATTGGTGTGATTTTTTCTTTTATTGGTACCGGACTTACTATTTTTGGTGTGATTGCAGGAGTAAAAAAGAAAGAAGTGGATTTCGACACTGAGGGCGAGATTAAGCCTTTAATCGACATTGACGATAGGGTTTCCGGAGGTGTTTCCGGAGGTGTTTACAGTGATATTCCGGATGACAATGAGCCAAAAATAAACTATATTGAGGAAGATGAAGCTGTTCAAAAAACTATAGATTTATAATTTATTTTTCATGACTGAAGAAAATTTACAAGATTGCGACATTATTTTTTACTGCAAGGATTGCGAAGAAGTTGTTGAAACAAACAGAGTCGGTAGAAAATATGTTTATACCTGCAAGAAATGCGGGACTAAAAATGTGGCTTTCGGAACGAAAAAAAGCATCTCTTCTTTTTTCAGGCTCGATGAGCCAAAACCGGGAGAAAAAAAAGTTGTTGTTCCAAAATAATTTTATAAAAATGTAGGACATATTCCCTGCTGACAATCGTGTTGCAGTTGAGGATTTTAACATGTACAAATCCTCAACGTGTCATGATACATGATCATGACACAAGCAACACAAGGATTGTTCACAAGAAATATGTCCTACATTTTAGAAAAATATTAAGTTTTTTTAACGAAAATTTAATGTCCATGGTGTATAAAGGGCTTGCTTAAGCATTTTCCGCGAAATACAAAAATTCTATTGACGGTGAGTGTATGCTCACCTATACTGTAGGTACTTTATCAAATAACAACCATCCTATGTCTGTAAAAAATGAAATAAAAAACGAAAAAAATAAAGCTATAGATTTAGCAATAGCTCAGATAGAAAAAAACTTTGGGAAGGGCTCTATTATGAAAATGGGGGAAGAAGCTAGAGTGCCTATCGAAATAATATCAACCGGTTCTCTTTCTCTTGATGTAGCGTTGGGAGGTGGAATTCCGAGAGGAAGAGTTGTAGAGATTTTTGGTCCTGAAAGTTCAGGAAAAACGACTTTGAGTCTTCATATTTTGGCTCATGCACAAAAAGCTGGAGGAACAGTTGCCTTCGTGGATGCAGAACATGCACTTGATCCTGAATATGCCAGAAAAATAGGTGTTGATGTTGATGCTCTTCTTTTGGCTCAACCCGATAGCGGTGAACAAGCTTTGGAAATAGTTGAAACTCTTGTAAGAAGTGGCGGAATTGATGCGATTGTAATAGATTCTGTCGCGGCGTTAACTCCACGCGCTGAAATCGATGGAGACATGGGAGATTCGCATATGGGACTTCAAGCAAGGCTTATGAGTCAGGCTCTACGCAAACTTACTGCAATCACGTCAAAAACAAATACTACCGTTATATTCCTGAATCAGTTACGCATGAAAATCGGAATTATGTTTGGAAATCCTGAGACCACGACAGGCGGACAGGCACTAAAATTTTATGCTTCTGTTCGTATGGACATAAGAAGTATTGGAAAAATCGAAGATACCGGAAGTACTGAAAAAGAGCTTGTTGGAAATCGTGTAAAAGTAAAAATAGTTAAAAATAAGATTGCTCCACCTTTCAAAATAGCTGAATTTGATATTCTTTATAACAAAGGAATTTCATTTGAAGGAGACCTTCTTGACCTTGCCACTAAATACAATATTGTGAGAAAGGCAGGCGCTTTCTATAGCTATCATGATGAGAAATTGGGACAGGGGCGTGAAAGCGCAAAGAATTTCCTTTTGAGAAATGCAAAAATAACAAAGGAAATAGAAAAGAATGTGAAAACTTTTATTTCCGGGAATGTTGCTGAAATCGCAAAAGCAATAGTTGAACCTGAAAAATCTAAACAACCAGAACCAATCGAAAATGACTAATAAGATCATTAATAAAAGCAGGCTGATGGATTATTCTTTACGGCTTGTCTCAAAGAAAAGATATACCGTTTCCGAAATTCGGAAAAAGTTATCCGCTCTTTGTAGAAGTCATCCTGAAATCGAAGTTGGCATTATAGATGAGGTTATAAGCAGACTTCTTGAACTAAAGTATCTGGATGATAATGAGTTCGTAAAGGATTATGTCCTTAGTAGGATCCAATTTAAGCCGAGAGGGATTTCGCTTATAAAACAGGAACTAAGGATAAAGGGCATAGACAAAAACATCATAGAAAGTGGATTTGAAGGGATGGACTATGATGAATCTAAAGCCTGCCTTGATCTTATTTCAAAGAAAAACAGACTATGGAACAAGCACCCTCTTCAAAAGCAAAAAGAGAAAGCTTTTCAGTTCCTTGCAGGGAAAGGCTTTTCAAAAGAAGCTATTTACACAACGCTAAAATCCTGTTATTCTAGTGATAGAGAACAGGATTATTAATTTATTCTGTTTGTTTTTGTATCCTTTAAAAAGAAACTATATGCAATCTCAGTTTATTGCTGCGATAAATCAATTATGTGACGAGAAAAACATTCCTAGAGATAAAGTTCTGGAAACTATTAAAGCCGCTTTGCGTGCCGCTTTTAGGAAAGATTATGGAAATAGAAACCAAGAAGTTGACGTTGATCTTGATGAAAATTCAGGACTTGCAACTGTCTTTCTTGTAAAAGAAGTCGTAAAAAAAGTTGAAGATGAGGACCTTCAAATGTCAGAGCTTGAATCTAAAAAATACAGCAAAAAAGCCAAAGTAGGAGACAAGATAAAAATTGATGTAACTCCAACAAACTATGGAAGGATTGCTGCGCAAGCCGCAAAACAAGTTATTATTCAAAAGATTCAGGATGCTGAAAGAGATGTTATGTATGATACATTTAAAGATCGTGAAAATGAACTTTTGAATGCGTTGGTTCATCGTGTTGATGGAACAAATGTATACGTAAATTTGGACAATAAAACGACTACGAATTTGCCTTACGATCAACAAATTCCAGGAGAAAAATATTATTCCGGACAAAGAATTAAGCTTTATTTGGACAAAGTTATCAAAACTACAAAAGGTCCACAACTTATGATTTCACGAACTAATCCAAATCTTGTTCGAAAACTTCTCGAGCTTGAAATTCCGGAAATCAAATCAGCACTTGTAGCAATCAAATCCATCTCTCGTGAGCCGGGGATACGATGTAAAGTTGCCGTAACTTCGAATGATGCAAAAATCGACCCGATTGGCTCATGCGTAGGACAAAAAGGTGTTCGTGTACAAAATATAATGGATGAACTTAATGGCGAGAGAATCGACATTATTCAGTGGTCTTCAAACATGGAGGATTATATAAAAACAGCTTTGGCTCCTGCAAAAGTTACAGCTATCAAACTTTTCGATAAAGAAAGAAGAGCAAAGGTTTTCGTACAACCAGACCAACGTCCTCTTGCAATCGGGAAACAAGGACAAAATGTTCGTTTGGCTTCGATTCTTACAGGTTGGGAAATTGATATTCTTGATATTTCAGATCTTTCTCCTGAGACAAAAGGAGAGGTCAAGATGATGATTGAGAACCTTTCTGACCTTGGACTTGCTGACTCTATCGTCGAAGCTTTGTCTAAAGCAAATCTTACACTTGTGGAGCAAATAAAAGGGCTTAGCGCCAAAGATTTGATGGAAGTTGAGGGTATAGACGAAACCGGAGCAAACGAGATCGTAGGAGCTCTAAAGAAGGTGGCGTAATCCACTTCCTTTTCAACCTGTTTTCTGCTATAATATTCAGATATAAACGAATCTGAATTATGGCGGACACAAATAGCTCAAATATCGGTGATAGTGTGGTGACGGATGAAAAATCTGTAACTACTGCTAAACCTGTAGAGAATCAAAACCTTAATATTGCGGGAATTAACCCTAAGCAAACAAATATGGGCTCTTCGGAGGGCACCGCTATGGATCAAGTTTCTCAAGTAAATAGAGAGTTTCTGGAGAAATCTGTTTTGAAAGAGGCTAGAGTCAAAAATATGCCATACATAGACATCGAGCGCACTCCGCTTAATCCGGATTTCATAAAAGTTCTTGACCTTGAGACTGCAAAAAAAGCAAAGATGATACCATTTTTGAAGGCATCAAAAAATCTTAGAATTGCCGTTTCAAATCCGGAGGATGAGGAAACAAAAAAAGTTCTGCAAAATTTGAAAGATAATGGGTTTATGGTTGACTTAAGCCTTGCGTCTGAGGTTGGTATCGAGGAATCTTTCAAGCTTTACGATGCGACTCAAAAATACAAAAAGATCGAACTTGTGCAAAGTGTTGAGGAAAAATCTATTCAAACTTACGAAAAAGAAATTACTGCGCTAAAAGATCTTCCGGTAAAACTTGCGACAATTCCGGCCGAAGAAGCTTTGAATTTGCTTGATGTTGCGGCCTTAAAAACAAAAGCTTCGGATATACATTATGAACCTTCCGAGGTGGAAACAGTTGTGCGTTTTAGAATCGATGGAGTCTTGCATGTCGTTTTCAATTTGCCGACTGACACCTATCACAGAATTTCCAATCAAATAAAATTCAGGAGCGGAATGCAATTAAATATAAATGCAATTCCTCAGGATGGACGTTATGTTTTCACCTTCAATGAAAGGAAAATCGCAGTTCGTGTCGCATCAATTCCTACCCCTTACGGTGAATCATTTGTTTGCAGATACCTTCCTTCAGATGTGAAAGCTTTGACCCTCGAGGAACTTGGATTTCAGGGGCAAGCGCTTAAAACTTTGCAAGATTGTACAAAAATTTCACAAGGAATGGTTCTCGTAACCGGGCCTACCGGAAGCGGTAAAAGTACGACTCTTTATTCGATGTTGAATCTCATGAATTCGCCTGAGAAAAAAACGATTACGCTGGAAGACCCTGTCGAGTATTACATTCGCGGAGTTGTTCAAAGTCAGATTAGTGAAAAAGCCGGATATAGTTTTGCGGATGGGCTTAGGTCTATTTTAAGAAATGATCCGAATATCGTAATGCTCGGGGAAATTCGTGACGTTGAAACGGCTAAAACTGCATCACAAGCGGCTTTGACAGGACATGTGTTGCTCTCCACTTTACATACAAATAGCGCCCTTGAATCCATACCTCGTCTTGTAAATATGGGACTTGCTCCTTTCATGGTTGCACCGGCTTTAAATACAGTTGTTGCACAAAGATTAGTGCGTAAAGTTTGCCCAAAATGTTCAACTCTCGATGCTACCTCCGAGAGCGAGAAAAAAGAATTTGATAATGAAAAAATTCCTGTTCCGGAAAAAATTCCACATGCTCATGGATGTGATGAATGTAGTAGCACCGGATATCTTGGACGACTTGTTATAGCAGAGGCAATCACTATCGATGAGGAGATGAAAAATCTTATTTTGAAAGACGCAGGTTTGACGGAAATAGAAACATTGGCCTTCAAAAAAGGCATGATAAAGATGAAACAAGACGGTTTAACTAAAGTCGCGCAAGGACTTACGACAATGGAGGAAGTGTTTAGGACTACGAATTTTTCAGGCTAGAGAGTTATAAAAAATGAAGCAATACTGCGTCAACTACGTCGCTTCTTCTTCGCCGTACAAATGCACGACTCTGTCAGAAGCTCCTTGTTTCCTTGTATTGCTTCATTTTTTATAACTCTCTCAAACTAGATCTAAAATAAAATCCTGCTCCTGAAATAATTATTGCAAAAACGAGAAATATAAATTTGAATGGAAGTACTAACAAAATCAGTGCTCCTATTATTGGTGTAACAAATGAGGACATTATCGTTGCGGTTGAGTATATGCCGAATAAATCTTCCCCCTGTTCTTTTGAAGTGTTTTTGAGGAAATAATATTCTGGTATAGGTTCAATAAATGCCGCCCCGATGCTTGCAAGTATTATTATGATGAAATTCAAAATCGGGAATGGGCTTAAGAATGTCAAAAGTAGAGCGCCGGCTATTATAAAGAATCCTAATGAAACCGGGATTCTTATTCCTTTTTGGTCTGCATATTTTCCGATTTTTTCCTCTAAAAGAATGAATGGAATTATTCCTAGAGATATGATAATTCCCGTTACCGTGCTCAAGTATCCGGATGCAATTACGTAAAGAGGAAGGTAGATCCTTTTTACTATGAACCAAGCCATAAGTGAGAAATTTATGAAGTAGGCTTTTACTCTATTTTTGTCTCTAAAGTAATTTTTTACGTTTTCAAAAAGTGTTACAGTTGAGGTTTTTTTCATGTTTATAATCGCCATGGATTCTTTGACCACGTGGTGATTATAAAAATATACAAATCCGCTAAGAATCGTGCCCGCCGCCAAAATAAAAACTATTTCGTAGCCGAATTGGCTCGCTAAAAATCCTCCGACAAGTGGTCCTATCAAGTATCCGATATTTTGAAATTTGAAATATCTGCCCTCTTCTTCTCCGAAATCTTTAATGCTCGCGAAATCTCTTACGAAAAGAGAAAGAGTGATTATTGCGAAAAGTTCAAACCATGATTTTATTGTTGTCAGAATCGAAAGTTCCGTGATTCTTACAACAAAAATCAACATGAAATAAATTACAGCCAAACTGATAAAACTCAATTTCAAAATTAATGTTCTTTGGAATTTTCTAAAAACTATCGTACTGCAAAGTGCCGCGATTAAAGTCATGAGGGCCATTGCTGAAAAGAAAAAACTTACTGCGGAATCGGTATGGACAACTGATTTCACGAAGTTTGGAAATATTGGAATAATAAGGCTTGCCGAGAAACCTATCAGCATCGCCAGCCATGAAAATATTCTTCCTTCTTTGCTTTTATGTGGAGTTCTGATTTTGTACATAGCTGGATATTAACACTTACGTATATATTTGCCAGTATTATTAATAACAAAATTTTTTATTTCAAGTAAAGATAAAATCATCAGGATTTTTTGGGTCTCAAATCTCGATTTATCTTTAATTTTTTCGAGAGATGTTGCGCGATTTATTTGCATGCAAAATAAAATTTCTTTTTCTTCCGCGGAAATGTCGTATGCGATTTTCAGCTTGGCTATGGGCATTTGCGGCTTTGGTGGGTCTTTGATGTCCAATTTTAATTTTGGTTGGAGCTGGAGTTGTTCGATAATTTCTTGTCCCGATGAAACCGGATATGCTCCGCATTTTTGCAAAAGTTTTAGTGCGCCTATTCCCTGAAATCTATCCACGTCTTGCGGCACAACAAATATTTCCCTGTTTTGTTCAAGGGCCAAACGCGCTGTGATAAGTGCGCCTGATTTTTCCGGAGCTTCAACTACTAAAGTCGCTACAGAAAGCCCTGAAATGATCCTGTTCCTTTGTGGAAAGGTGTATTTTGACGGCCTTGAATTTTCTTCGTATTCGGATACGAGAAGTCCTTTTTCTGAAATTTCCTGCGCCAAATTTTCATTTTCCGGTGGATAAATGTCGATAAGTCCGCTCGGCAAAACCGCTGCGGTTTTTAGATTATTTTTTATTGCGGCTTTGTGTGCAATCGTGTCGATGCCTTTTGCAAGCCCTGAAACGATGGTCACCTCGTAGTGAGATAATTCTTCAACTATTTTCTCCGTCATCATTTTTCCGTACTCGGTGCACCTTCTCGTGCCAACTACCGCGATGCAAGTTCTGTCTAGAACGCTCAAGTCTCCTTTGTAAAAAAGTTTTTGTGGAGGATTATGAATTTCCTTTAGTATCTGCGGAAAAACTTTGTCTGTAAGGTTGAGTATTTGCATAAATTATTGTTATTAAATTTTTATAAAAAGATTTTTTATTTTGCCGCTTTTTTTAGTATCCAAGAATACTCTTTTTTATATGGGCTTAAACCTTCCTCAAGTTTTCCATTTACATATAAATGATGGACAAGAGAATAAAAATCTCCATCACTTGTAATTATTAAGGCATAATTTATAAATTATTTTAAAAGCCCTTATATTAAACAGCCTCGACATTAAGGAATGGTTAAAAAAACTTAAAATTTTCTTAAAATTTTTATAAACCCTTTATCGTGATTTTGCCGCCTTCAACTATTTCTCCGACTACTTGCATCTTGATATTATGTCTTGCACAAGCCTCTGTTATCACGTCAATGTCATTTGAAACAAGTAACATTCCGACTCCCATGTTCCATGTTCTATAGGCATCTTCTTTTGGAATATTTCCGATTTCCATGAGTTTTAGCATTTGTTCGTGTGGTACAGGCAAGTTATCCAAATTTGCACCAAGTCCTGTTTTCTTTAGGACTCTGCCGAAATTTCCAGCTATTCCTCCTCCGGTGATGTGGGCTATTCCTTTTAGTTCCGCTTTTGGTTGTTCTTTATATCTTCCGTGCAAATCCATTATCAGACTTGTGAAAATCACTGATGGAATCAGAACCACTTCTCCCCAAATTCGAGTGTCATCGTATTTTTCGTGGATCCAATCAGCTCCGAATTTTTGTTTCAAAGCGTGCCTAACAAGAGAAAAGCCATTTGCTCTAAAACCGTTACATTGAAGCGCTATTACCTTGTCTCCCGGTTTGATATTTTTGCCTGTGATTACTTTGTTTTTTTCCACCACGCCGACCGCTGTCGCGTTCCAAATATATCCGTTTAAAACGTCTCCGAGTTCCGCGATTTCTCCGCCCGGGACTATTATCTTATGCTCAATTGCGGCTTTCTTTAGCCCTTCCATCATTGCAGATATTTTTTTATCATCCACTTTATTTGCGTCGATTGTGTTTGAAACTGAAATTGTTTCAGCTCCAACGCAAGAAGCATCGTCGGCTACCGTAGCCACTAAATCGTATCCAATCGTATCGTATTTTTCCATTAATTCTGCAACTTCCATTTTTGTTCCGATTCCATCGTCGTTTTGTACAAGCAAGTAATCGCCCATGTCCATAGTCCCCGTAAATCCACCTTCCTCGATAACAGGTTCACCGATCATGCTTTTCCTGCCTGAGAAAGTCGCTTTTGCCGCCGCGTACGCTATAGCTGAACATTTATCTCCCAAGTCGATGTCGACTCCAGATTCTTTATAAGTAGACATAAGTAAATTAGTTATTTGTCGCTGATAATTTTCCCTTCTTTAAGGGTAATAACTCTTTTTTTGACGCGAGCTACCACGTCTTTATTGTGAGTTGAAAGTAAAATTGTTGTACCTGATTTATTTATTTTTAGCAAAAGTTCTGCAAGTGCCAATGCATTTTCCGGATCAAGATTTCCTGTCGGCTCGTCGGCAATAAGCAACTGCGGCGCATGTACAAGCGCTCTAGCGATTGCGACTCTTTGTTTTTCTCCTCCTGAAATTTCGCGAGGAAAACTATTTCTCAATTCCTCAAGTCCTGTAAGTTTCAAAATTTCCGTAACTCTTTTTTGCACAAAATCTTTTGGATAGCCTGAAACCTCCAATGAGAATGCGACGTTTTCGAAAACTGTTTTTTGTGCGAGAAGTTTGTAGTCCTGAAACACAATTCCGATTTTCCTTCTATAGGCTTGTAGATGCTCTCCTTTTAATTTGTTCACTTCGAAATCGTCCATAAAAATATTTCCGGCATTTATCTTTTCTGCACCAATTATTGCGTGAATAAGTGTCGTTTTTCCCGCTCCGGAATGCCCTGTTATGCAAACAAATTCGCCACCTTCCACATTGAAAGATACAGAGTCCAAAACTTTTTTATTCCCGAATTTTTTTGTAACACGGTCTATGAAAATCATGCCTGTATTGTAGCAAATAAAATTGTAATGCAAAAGAGGAGAATGTATTTTTCTATGTATTCTTTTTGAAACTTGGCCAAATTTCATGGTTTAAGTCGAACCAAACTATGAAAAATGTGTTATCTGCGTAACCTCCAAAAACTCTGGCTTTTTGTTGATTTATTCCCAGCAATGAAAATTAGAAGTTTGGGATTTCGGTAATTCTACCTTTTGGAAATCCTTCTTCCCTGCATTGCGTCCAGTCTATCTCATGCAAACGATATGTTACTCTGTCACGTTGCAATTTTTGAAATGTTTTTTCACATATTTCTTTTAGTCTTTTTAATGCCATTGCTGTCTCTTCTTCCGACCACTGCGACAAGCAATATTTGTTGCAATTTGTATCGTAAAATTCAAAACTAAATTTTAGATTTGTAGCTGGAAGTTTTGTTTCCGGTATGTTGAATTTATTCTCTTTTCCCATACTCTTCAATTATATCTTCGTCTGATATTTCAGTTGTGCTATGTGCCGTTGGAGAGAGTTCTTGCCTTGCTCTTTTCCATGGTTTTTCGTTGTGTGTCATCGTAACCAATTCAAAAGCGTTTCTTACTATATATTGATCGTATACTTTGTCTATTATATCCAATGTCCCTTCAGGAAAACTTTTTTTTAATTCTTCTAAATCATTCTCATCTCCTAGTTCTATAAATGATGGATCTATCCCTCTACCTTCAAATTTTTTCAATTTTTTGTATAAACTTGGGAGTACCGGACCACGTGGCCACGCTTGAAATTTTTCATCAAACATACAATTACCTTTTTTGATTAAAACCCATACGTAAACGTAGTAAAGGAGTTTTTGCATTTTTAGTGGAGTTATCGTTTCTCCATCAAAATTTGCACGATATAAAAAATATCTTGCTAGATTTATGGCCATGTTTTCGTCAACTTTGTTTGCCATATCGTTTTATTTATTTACTACAATATAAAAATAGCCCATGTTTATCCTTAGTTCAAGAGGTTTGGAAAATTATCTTTTTATAATTTTTTAATGAAAATTTTAAATTATTTTTTTTCGTTAGAGTCACTATCATCGAGGTTATTATTGAAAGTGGAATCACATGGTTATCTATTTGTGAAACCTCTCATGAATCTCCCTGAGTTTTTTGTTGGTGACGTGGGTGTAGACTTGGGTGGTTGTGATGGAGCTGTGGCCGAGCATTTCTTGGACAGAGCGGATGTCGGCGCCGTTTATTAGGAGTTCTGTTGCGTAGCTATGGCGGAAAGTGTGGGGAGTGATTTTTTTGATTAATCCGGCTTTTAGTGCATATTTTCGTACCATTTTTTCGATACTTACTGCCGTCAATCTGTGTTTTTCTTCTTCTAAAATGTCGCTTACCTTCAAGTTATTTATAAATAACGGTTTGAAATTGTCATTGCGGATTTTTAAATAATTTTCTATCGCCGTAACTGCATTTTTTGAAAGAAAAACGATTCTTGGTTTTTTGCCTTTTCCTCGAACCATGAATTCTCTCCTTTTCAAATCCACCTGATCACGATTCAGATTTTTTAACTCACTTACACGAAGACCTGTAGAATAAAGCATTTCCAAAATTGCGGCGTCTCTAATCCCTAATGGTTTTGATTTATCTACTGCGTTAAAAACACTTTCAAGTTCTTCACGACTCATCACTTCTACAGTTCTTGCAGGAATTTTTGAAAGCTCGATTTTTTCAGGCGCGAGAGTTTCTATGTCTTGTTTTATTAAATATTTCAAAAACGCGCGAAGTGCTATGACATGATAATTTTGGGTCTTTATAGAAAGAATACTTTCGTTATTTTCACTCAGGCGATTTAAGTGAAGTCGATATTTGTTTATATCTTCGAGTGTTATTTGCTCAGGTTCAATATCTTTATCTAAAAACTTTATAAATCTATTCAAATAATGACTGTAGTTTTCCAAAGTTTTCTTGGATTTGTTTTTCGTAATCTCAAGATATTCCAAAAATTTCTGTAAATGTTCGGAGAATTTCATAAAAAAACCTTTAAGTTCATCTTAAAGGTTATCAGAGCGTAAACGAAAAGTCACTAATTACTTATCTAGCGGCATCTTCTATTCCATCCAAGTAGTTTTCCAAAATAGTTCTACCATCTTCGTCATCTTTGTATTCTTCCATGAGTTGAGTTCTTATGTCTTCCACTATTTCATGGAAGTCGGCTTTCTCTCGCGGATCTATTACTTCTTTTAGAAGCTCTTGTCTCACAAGTTTATTCGCAAATGAAACAACGTCTCTTCTCCTTAGTATTTCTGTAGCGCGTTCCATGTACGGCATAACTTTACGAGCCGTGTCGGAAAGAGCGCTCTTTTCCAAGCTTTCCCTTGATGGTTCTCCTCCTGTTTGTGATAATCCTGCCATATATTTTTGTTTTATTTATCGTATTAGTATATCATGTTTATGGCTTAATTTCAAGGATATGTGTTATGAAAATCTAAAGGAGTACGCAATAAAAAAGAGTCTTGGACGAAAATTTGAAGAGAATGATGCTGGAGATAGAAGAAATCCCTTCCAAAAAGATCAAAACAGAATCCTTCACAGTAAGGCTTTTAGGCGTATGGATGCGAAAACTCAGGTGTTTACCGCCGGTAGCGGAGACCATTACAGAACACGGCTGACTCATTCCTTGGAAGTTGCGCAAATCAGCAGAGATTTGGCGAGAAGACTTGGATTGAATGAGGATTTATGTGAAGTGATAGCGCTTGCGCATGATCTTGGCCATCCGCCTTTTGGGCATGGTGGCGAAGATGCGATAGATGAAATGATGAAAAAATATGGTATGCATTTTGAGCATAATGAGCAAAGTCGCAGAATTGTCGATGAAATTGAAAAAGCTTATCCCGATTTTGACGGACTGAATCTAACTTTTGAGGTTTTGGACGGGCTTATAAAACACCAAACTGTTTTCGATCAGAGAGGAAAAGTTTTTGAGACTGCTCCACATTTGGAAGCGCAAGTTGTAAATATTGCCGATGAAATAGCTTATACAAACCATGATTTGGATGATGGAATTCGTGGGGGATTTTTGAAAATTGCGGAGCTCAAGAAAAAAACTTTGTGGAAAATTGCGGAGCAAAATGTGCAAAAAAGATATGGAAAAATCGAAGATAAGGACGTTTCTATTTCGCGAACGATAAGTAATATTCTTTCAATGATGATTGAGGATTTGTGTGAACAGACAGAGCAAAACCTAAAATCTAAAAAAATACGAAACGTGGATAATGTGAAAAATCACAAGGGCATGATTGTAAAATTCAGCGATGAAATGTCTGCGAACATAAAACAACTACGGAAATATTTGCTCGAAAATTTTTATATGAATCCTAAAATTTTTAGCAAAGTTGAAAAGGGAAAGAAGATGATCAAAAAACTTTTTGAATTTTATGTAAAAAATCCGAAAAAATTCCCTAGGAGAAAATCGGCTAAGAGAAACCCTATAATCGTTGATATCAAAGATTATATTGCCGGGATGACCGACTCTTTTCTTGTGACTGCGTTTGAAAAAATTCTAAAAAACCATTAGACTTTATAAAGATGAACTGTCCAAAATGCCAAAAAGGAGATACATGCGTACTTGATTCTCGTGAGACTGACGGCCATAAAGCCGTCCGAAGAAGACGAGAATGTGAAAAGTGCAACCACAGATTTACCACTTTCGAAAGAGTAGAGGTGAATAAATTTATAGTAGTTAAAAAAAACGGCTCGCGTGAAGCATACGACAGAGAGAAGCTCGAGAAAGGTATTTGGAAGTCTTGCGAAAAACGAAAAATCACGGAAGGACAAGTAAGTCAGATGTTAAATAAACTTGAAGAAGAGTGGTCAAATCTTGGAAAAGAAGTCGATAGTGGAATAATCGGAGAAGGAATAATGAATGCTCTGAGAGATTTGGATGAAGTCGCTTATATCAGATTTGCGTCTGTATACAGGCAATTTAAGGACATAGATACTTTCAAAAAAGAACTTCATAAACTTTCTAAGTAGAAGGCTTCGCTTCGCTCAGAAGGGGCAGAGCCACATTCTTCGCTAGCTTAAGCGCCCGCGCCGTGCGCTCGCCTTTCCATCCCATCAAGGGGTTGCGTTTATCCGCTTTTTGTTGTATAATAGTGTATTATAAAAATAAAAATTAAAACAAAAACAATATGAAAAGGAGTAAATTTTTAATTGGAGTTGTTACTGCTCTCTCGTTATCTATATTGATTTCAGGGCTTGCTAATGCGGACACTAAGATCATGAGGGCATCTATTTTTAGTGCAAATGATTTTGAGAATGTGGCCATAAATAATCCACAGATGCCGGCTGAAAATTGTGCATATGAAACTCCAGAAAATAAGAGTTTTAATGCTCAGACGATAGCTGTTCGTAGAAAACTAAAAATAAAGACAGATGAAGTTTTCAGAGTCACTGTGTTTGTTAAGAATTCCGGAAATATGCCTTGGTTTTCAGGAAAGAGTACTTGTAAAGGTCCTCATGTTTCACTTGGAACAGATAAACCAAGGGACGCGGCAAGTCAGTTTTACGCAAAAGAGCTTGATGGAGTAGTGGATACAAATTGGGAAGGAAATAATAGAATTGGAATGGATCAACTTAGGGTTGACCCAGGATATATGGCTTCATTTACATTTTTCTCAAGATCTCCAAAATCGGCAGATATCCTTAAAGAGAATTTGACTCCAGTTGTGGAAGGAATTACATGGATGGATGACGCTAAATTTTCATTTGATTTGTTGGTGGGAGACACCGAAATGATGCCTGCTGATGTGCGCCTACGAATGTTTTACTCCAACCAAAGTGGTTCGGCTATGGATATTCCTATAGACGGCGAGAAGAGTTTTCATCTTAATCTTGATACGCAAAAGATGCATATAAAATTGGGAGATTATGTCGTACGTGAATTCACTATAAGTAGTGGAGCATCCGCTACACCAACTCCTCGTGGTGAGTACAGTGTTATCTTAAAACAAGAAGTCCGTGTCGGAGGAAAAGAACCTCACTATATAATGCCGAATTTCATGATGTTCGATAATAGAGGATATGGATTTCATGCTCTGCCAAGTCTTCGAGGCAGAGGAGATGCTTTCTGGACAGAGGCAAGAAGTCATATCGGTATTCCGGTGAGCCATGGATGTGTAAGAATGCTACCTGAAGAATCTCAATTTGCCTTTGATTTCGCAGACATAGGCACAAAAGTACATATTGAAAGATAAACTTTTGGGTATCTCAAACTTTTGATATATAATCGAGCTCCATTATAAAAATATATGAGCTCGATTTTCGATAATTTGAATGACAGGCAGGTTGAAGCGATGACCCATTTTGAAGGTCCGCTTTTAGTAATAGCGGGGGCCGGTAGCGGAAAAACCAAGGCGCTAACTCACCGAATTGCTTACTTGATAACAGAAAAAGGAATCAATCCTTGGAATATTTTGGCGGTAACTTTTACAAATAAAGCGGCCAAAGAAATGAAAGGGCGTGTCCTTAAACTACTTGGAAAGAAAGAAACACCTTTTACTGTCGGGAATTTTTATGAAGACAATACTATCCCTACAGTAGGAACTTTTCACTCGATATGCGTGAGGATTCTTAGAAAATATATTCATCTACTTGGATATGAAAATTCTTTTGCAATTTATGACGATACGGATCAACAAATTTTGATGAAACATATTTTGGAAGAGATGCTGCTTGATCCGAAAAAGATGGTTCCAAGAGCTGTTTTGGGACATATTTCAAATGCTAAAAATCAATTACTCGGACCTAAAGAATTCGAATCATATGCACATGATTTTTTCTCGGAAAAAGTTGCAGAGATTTATCCGAGATACCAAAAAGCTTTGATTAAAGCCAATGCTTTGGACTTCGATGACATCATCATGAAGACGGTTGAGCTTTTTCAGACTCATCCGGAAGTGCTTGAAGTGTATAGGGAAAAATTTAAATTTATTTTGGTAGATGAGTATCAAGATACAAATAGAGCGCAATATATTCTCGTAAAAATGCTTGCGGAAAAATACAAAAATTTGTGTGTTATCGGAGACGCGGATCAAAGTATTTATAGTTGGCGAGGCGCGACAATTCAAAATATTATGGATTTTGAAAAAGATTATCCGAATGCAAAAGTGGTTACTCTTGAACAAAATTACAGATCCACTCAACTCATTCTTGATGCTTCAAATCAAATCATCAAAAAAAATGAGAGAAGAAAACCAAAAGATCTTTGGACTTCGCGTGAGGGTGGAGAGAAAATCAAAGAGTTTATTGCGGACAATGAGAGGCATGAAGCAGATCTTATTTCCAGGGAAATTTCCGAATTATTAATCGGTAGCGAGTATCCCATTTACAATGATTTTGTAGTGTTATATCGCACAAATGCGCAATCCCGCGTACTTGAAGAAGTTTTTATTCGACAAGGGATTCCTTATAAAATAGTTGGTGGAATAAAGTTTTATTCTAGAAAAGAAGTGAAAGATATTATCGCTTATTTACGCGTTATTCAGAATCCGAGTGACAATGTAAGTTTGCTTAGAATTTTGAATACTCCTGCAAGAAAAATCGGGCCAAAAACTATCGAGGCGATAAGAGATTTTTCTATTGTTCATGATATTTCTTTTTTTAATGCGATGCTTTTGCACGAACAAATAGAAGATATTTCAGACAGCAAAGGCGAATATCTTGAAAATTTTGTTAAACTTATTACAGATTTTCGCGACTTAAATTCCAAGAGTAATGCGTCAGCGATGGTTCGTCACGTTCTTGATAAAACCGGATACAAAAAAATGATTGATGATGGGACTATTGAGGGAGAAAGCAGACTTGAAAATATTGCCGAATTGATTTCTGTTTCACACAAATATGACAATATTGATGCCGGAACTTCTTTGAGTATTTTCCTTGAAGAAATAAGCCTTATTTCGGATCTTGATACTGTAAATGAGACTGACAATGCCGTGACTTTTATGACTGTGCACAGTGCCAAGGGGCTTGAATTTCCTTATGTTTTTATTGCCGGACTTGAGGAAGGAATTTTTCCACATAACAGAAGTTTGATGGATAGAGAACAATTGGAGGAAGAACGCAGATTGATGTATGTGGCTATGACTAGGGCAAAAGACAGGCTTTATTTACTTCATGCTCGCGAAAGAATGCTTTACGGAGAATCGAAAGCGAATATTCCTTCTCAGTTTTTGGAAGATATTGATGCCGCGCTTGTGGATAGAAATTATGGACAAAATTCTTCAAGAAAACATTTCTCGATTTCCGAAATCGAAAGACGACCTGTGCCCGTTGAGCTTGATAGAAGTGTTGATATAGAACTTGCGTCAGGCGATAGAGTCTCTCATTTGATTTTTGGAAGCGGAATTGTGGTAAATGTTACGGGTGGAGTTGCGACCGTTGCATTTGAAGATCCGAAAGTCGGCGTAAAGAAACTTGCTATCAGCGTTGCACCTCTCAGAAAAATAAGCTAAAATTCTCGCATGTACGAACTTGATAATACAAGCACAGGGAAGAAAGTTTTTATCGGATCATTGATCGCGGTTTTTTCTTTTTTGGTAGGATGGCAAGCGAACAGTTTTGGGCTTCTTGGTAACGTCTTCGACACTACTAAAACTGAAAATTCAACAGGTGGAAATGCTGAAAAAGTTGAGGGGCATGATGAAAATTTAAATCTCTTTTGGGATGTTTGGGACAAGCTTGATAGTGAGTATGTTGATAAAGATAAGGTCACTCCCGACGACAAGGTTTATGGTGCGATTAAAGGACTCGTGGGTTCTTTTGAAGATCCTTATACCGTTTTCATGACTCCAAAAGAGAGTAAAGAGTTTAGCGAAAGCATAGATGGAAAGCTTGAAGGCATTGGAGCCGAGCTTACAGTAGAAGATAAATTGCTAAAAATTGTTACTCCTCTAAAAGGCAGTCCTGCTGAAAAATCTGGCATTTTACCTGGAGATATAATCTATAAAATAGATGGAAAAGATACGAATGACATGTCTCTTTTTGATGCAATAATGTCTATTCGCGGCCAAAAAGGAACTAGTGTTACTCTTACAATTGGAAGAAAGAATCTTGATAAAACTTTGGAAGTTTCAATTGTCCGAGCCAGCATAGAAATCGATAGTGTGACTATGGAAAAAACGAAAAACGGAATTGTTTATTTGAGCGTCAATCAGTTTAACGGAAAGACAAATGAACAATTTGGGAAAGCCGCTTCTGAAATGATTTTGAATGAGCCAAAGGGTCTTATTATTGATTTGAGATATAACGGTGGTGGATACCTTGATAGTGCTGTGGAGCTTTTATCTTATCTTCTACCGAAAGATACTCCTGCCGTTGAGATTCGACAACGTGGGAAAGAAAATGACATGATGAAAACGAATGGAAATCCAAAAATTACGAAAGTACCACTTGTTGTTTTAGTGAACGAAGGAAGCGCTTCTGCATCAGAAATTCTTGCTGGAGCTGTGCAAGATCTTAAGCGTGGAATAATCATGGGAACAAAGAGTTATGGGAAAGGAACTGTTCAAGAAGTTGATAGCTTTGCCGATGGATCAAGTATAAGAATGACTATTGCAAAATGGTTTACGCCTAACGGTCGTGATGTAAACAAAGTCGGACTTACTCCTGATATTATTGTTGAATTGAAAGATGAAGATTTGAAAGAGAAGAAAGACACTCAAAAAGAAGCCGCCATTAAATATCTTGAGGAGCTACGTTAATGTCTTCCGGTAGAATCTTCTTTTGCATTTTTCGTCGTATGCAAAGGATTATCCCAAATGCGATGAGGGCGTAAATACCGCTAAAGATAAAAGGAAGGTTTTCTTTTATTTGGAACACATATCCTGCAACGATAGGCCCTATGATTGTACTAATGGACATTACGGACGCGAGGATGCCCATGACCTCCCCTCTTTCATGTGGAGCGGCTGAACCGGCTATTTGACTGCTTAACGTCACTCTTAAGACAGATTGGCTAAAAGTTATCATAACCATCCCTACTAAAAATATTGGCAAAAGTTCTATTCCCATCAGTAAGTAACCTACTGCGAATGTTGGCATAAGCCAAAGAGTGAGGTTTGATTCTTTGAATTTTTTTAGCCAAAAATGTTTCAGGGCGACACCTTGATTTATCGCAATTACAACCCCTATACCGGTCATAAAGATTCCAGCTGTAAATGCTCCGTAACCAAAAGCGTGCTCTAAAAATAGCGCAAAAACGGAATGCATCCCGACCGTCGCCATGCCGAAGAAAAGCCATATTATATATGCAGGCAAAAGTTCTTTGTTTTTTACGGCCTTGATGAGTGGTGTCATTGGATTTAGAGAAAGTTTTTTTTCTTTATCTATATTTTTATTTGTTTCCGGTAAAAAGAAAAATACAAGAATCGAATTCACCAGAGCCAAAATTCCAACAACCCAAAATGGAAATGAATGAGAAACCGAACTTAATACTCCTCCAATCATTGGACCTATTATAAATCCTATGCCAAACATTGAACCAATAAGCCCAAAATTCTCTGTGCGTTCTTTGTCTGTTTTTGAGATGTCGGAAAGATAACTTTGCGCTATCGGTAAATTTCCGGCGGCTATTCCATCTATAATTCTTCCTAAGAAAAGTATCCATATTTGGTTTGCCATTGCGAAAATCATCCACCCTATTGCTGTCGATAATATGCTTAAGACAAGGACCGGCCGTCTCCCTATTTTGTCTGACAATGCTCCTAAAAATGGCGCACTTAGGAAAGAGAAAAACGCGAAAATCGCAAAAAGCAAAGTTATAATAAATGGCTTTGCTCCAAAGGATTGCACGTAGAATGGAAGGACCGGAATGACAATTCCAATACCTATAACGTCGACTAACACTGTGAGAGCAATTAATGTTTTTTCTTTTTTCATTTTGAAGTTTTACCCTAATGACCTTCGGATTTCCGCGGCCCTTAGCGCATCTTCTGCGAAGTCTTCGTTTGAGATTAGTCTCTGATAAAGAGTTGAAGTAATATTTCTGTGGATTATGTGTCTTGGTTTTTCTTGTTTTATTTCCACGCCGACGATTTCTTCGATGTCCGCTATTTCCTCTCTGACGTCCTTCCAAATATCATTTTTCTTACACAATAGATCCAAATTTTCTTTATTTAAATAATGCCCTGCATGCCTAAAATCCTCTGCAAGATATGGACATAGGCGCTTAATTAATTCCAAAATACCTTTTTTCTTCGCATATTTAAGCGCTCTTCCCTGCCCTATTAATTCCGGAGGAACTCCCAGCGAGTAAAGCGCACCTGTAAAAATGATGGCGCGTGGAAGCTTTACTTTGCCTTCTCCGCGGGAATATCCGAAAAGTCCGACGTGTTGCATACGCTCTCTGTGATGAGGCAATTTTTTGCCTATGTGGTTTATCATTTCAGCTGACGGCTCTATTACAGATTTGAAATATCTTGCGACGTAATTATTAAAATCATTTAATTGTTCGTGTTCTTTTTCACTGATTCTTATGAATTTTTTTCTGTTTTCAGGGATTTTTTCGTTCAATTTCTTGATCGCTTTTTTTACCTCTTTAAGTGGATAATCGTATCTAAAAGCACTTTGCAAAGTTAATGTTGCAACTCCTTTATATTCTTCCAAAACCGCATCTATATTTTCAGGATTTATCCCCCCTCGAAAAGGTAATGCGCCACCTCCAACCCATGGATACATTTTGATATCCTGCTCTTCTCCGAATTCGTGATAAAGACTTATCGCTTGTTTTGAAAAGAGTTTCGCAGGCAAAAAACCGCTATTCATAGCCGTATCGCTTCTTGCTGAAAAAGTTCGCATATACTCCGGTTTGAAGTGATATTCCTTTTTTAAGAAGTCTATATATTCTTTTAAAATCGATTTTATTTTCGGAAGTGTTTCGAATTTTTCGAAAAGTGGAATAACATCAATTCTCTTTAAATCAGATTTCATTTCAAAAATTTCTTTTGTTGCTTTTGATATTTTTGAAAATGTTTTTTGTAAGTAAATAAGCTGATCTGCGCTTGTCGTCATCGGTAAAATCACTTCAAAAAGAGGCGGTGTGTGCATTTTGTAGGTCTTTGCCGCATTCTCGGCTGTAATCATATTCATAAAAGCACGAGGCAGTTTGTGGCTTGGTTCAAGCCAAATATTTGGAACTCTGAAAGTCAAAAACACATCTCTTCCGAGTTGTTTCTTGGAAAAAAAACTGTAATATTTATTGAAAAGTCTGTCTATGACCGCTTCGTCTACAAATTTTCCTTCCCAGTCCCACATGTATTCTTCGGCATGTAGCTCGGAAAAACATCTTACGCATTCTTCCACTTCGTCGTTCACGGAAATAAATCTTTTACCGGTGAAATATGTGGCGCAAGCATTGTCTGGATGCTGGGTCGCCATTGTTGCAGGTATTTTTCTCATAGGGATTGTTTGGGCGGGATAAAGAGAGGGAGGGATTTACCCCTCACAATTCTTCAATAGGGATTTGCTAAGCTTTCTACTAAAAATGTTTTACTCAAGAGTTCGTAAAAGCATTTTTCTTGAAAGCTTTCCTTCGCCTCCAGCAATGCATTGCATTGCTTTCGGCTACGGACCGCAAATCTCGCTACTTACTGGCGGAGAGGGAGGGATTCGAACCCTCGCGGGAACTTACGTCCCCCTACAGGTTTAGCAAACCCGCCTCTTCAGCCTCTTGAGTACCTCTCCATTGGGTTTTGCTAGTCAAAAAGCTACATCACTATATGGAAAACATTGTACAAAGTCTAGGTGATTTTCTTGTTTTTTTGGTTAATCGAAGTTATAAATGTAGCTGGTACTTAATAATAATAAAAATTTATGAAAAATTCGAAATTTCTCGTCTTAGGAGTCATCGTTGCTTCATTTGTTCTTGCTGGCTGTGCTTCACCTTCAGACAAAATAAAGCTTACAGTGGATAATGTTTCATGGAGAGGAGATAAGTTTTTAAATTTCGACCTCTATTTGGAGCGCCCTGATCTTGGCATAAGTGAGCCAATTGGCAAATCCGACGATCTGTATTCTTCTGATTTATCAGATGCTATAAATCCAAAACTTATGTATGTGAGCACGACCGATGATGAAGATCCCGAAAGCGGAAATATGTGTGACAGACCAAGATTTCCTCACAGATGTAGTGTTGCCTTGAAGGGAGATGATGCGAATAAAAGTTCTAATGATTTCCTTATAAAAACCACTTTTGAAGATGGGGTGTATTTAGCTCAAAAAGTTTCCGTGCCTATGCCTGAGAAACTTGATCTACCTGCGATCTCTGAACCAAATTCTTTGCCAGAACAGGATGAGGTTTTTGATATAAAATTCAAAGATGTTGGAGCTGATAAATATACAGTTGAAGTAAATATGTGTAATCCTTATGTAAATAACGGCATAAATCCGTGTCTTGACGGTGAAGAATATTTCCTTCAAAGAAAAGATGGAAAGCTTGTGTTAGCTGAGCCTGATGTTTCTTCTAAGCCAATGGTTACGGAGAAAGATGGGATGATAGAGGTTAGTAGTGGCCTAAAACTCAAGTTTACCGAAAGTGTTGAGTACTATGTCACGGCTGAAAAAACCGGAGAAGTTGATGGAGTAAAGAGCTTCACCGACATTACCGACTCAAAAAGTTTCCCCGTGAAATAGTTTATTTGTTATCGAGACCGACGGCTTCAGAAATATTCTTGAGGCCGTCTTTTTTTAGGAGTTTTACAAGGCCTTGATTTATTTCTCCTATGACCTGCGGGCCTTCGAAAATCATGCCTGTAATCATCTGTAAAAGTGATGCGCCGAGGCGTATTTTCTTGTATGCATCTTCTGCGTTAAAAATCCCGCCGACTCCGATGATTATCGCTTTCCCTTGTGTTTTTTTGTATAGATATTTTATAGTTTCATTTGATAAATCTTCGACAGGTTTTCCACTTATCCCTCCAAACCCAACGATGTTTTTTTCGTGAATTTTTGACATCATTTTTTTGTTTGTTCTGTCTTTCGTAAGGTTTGTGCAGATGAATCCATCGATTTTATATTTCAAAGATATTTCTATTATGTTATCCAATTCTTTGCGTTTCAGGTCCGGAGGCATTTTGATAAAAACAGGTTTTTTATTTCTGTTTTTTGCTATAACTTTTAGTAATTGATTGAGCGACTCTGAGTCCGTAAATGGCTGTCCGCCATGCGCATTCGGGCATGAGATATTTATTGTCATGTATGAACCGATGCCTTTTGTCAGATTGAATCCTTTAAGGTAATCCTTGATTCCTTCTTGTGAAATTGCTGTGCGTTCACAGTTTGTTTTTGCAACGCTTATTCCCACAGGGAATTTGAATCTATCTTTTTTTATCCTTTCTGAGATTTCGTCCGCACCTTTATTATTTAGTCCATAATACACGATAAGTCCTTGTGATTTTTTTAGTCGCCATAGTCGTGGTTTTGGGTTTCCTTCGCTCTTATCTCCTGTTATCGATCCGCCTTCTTCGTATCCGAATCCTACTTCCGGAAGGATTTTATAAAGCTCTATGTTTTTGTCAAAACCTGCAGAAAGTCCGACAGGATTTTCAAATTTTATTCCAAGAATTTTTTGAGAAAGCATAGGATTTTTGTAATAAAAAATCGCACGTGTAAAAAATCTTGTAACAATATTACTTCCCAGAAATCGTCCCATTATATTAAAAAAATCGTGGATATTTTCCGGATCAAAAAGAAAAACTATTCTTTTCACAATGTTTTTATAGAGAAACCTCATCACGTCGTTTTTTATAGAGATGAATTCCTCTGCTGAGTTTAGACCTATTATAAGCCAAACTGTCGCGATGATTATTCCACCTGCAATGTCTGACGGATAATGCACGTGAAGATAAAGTCTGCTAAATCCGATCAAAGAAGCTGCCGAAAAACAGCTCACAAAAAACAGGAATTTCAGAGATTTGTTTTTGATTCGATCTTTCAATATGAAAAATAAAAGCATGAAAAATATGAATGACATCGTCGTGTGTCCGCTTGGAAAACTTGGGTCGTTTTCGAAGATCAGCATTCTTTCCGGACGTGCGCGCAATACCGTATATTTCAAGATAAATTCAGTAAAAAATCCTCCAAATACTGTAATGCCTACCGCATAAAACTTTTGAATTTCTTTTTTCGAAAGCAAAAAAATCAAAAGCAGAATCGTGAAAAAAATAATTGCCGTAGTGCTTCCGAACTCTGTGATTATTTTAAAAACTTTTACAAAAGATTCTGTTTGAAATGATTCAATCTTTGCGAGAAGTGCTTGGTCGAAGTCTATTATGTTTTGTAAAATCATTATTTATTTTTAATTGGCACGCGTTTTATATTAGCATGCTGTAGTTTTTTTATAAATGTTTTATAAATAATTATACGGCGTTTCTTCTTCTAGATATTCTTGTTGGTATCTGCTTTTATATCATGGTGGGGCTGGCCTCATTTTGATTTGGCAAGAGAAAAGCGGAATTCCCCCCAACCTCCTTCCTTTTTGACCGCCTGCTTGGGCTTCGCCCCCAAAACTTTTCTGCGAGACGGTGGGACAGAAAAATGAATTACTGCGGGCTTCAAGCCGCAGTATCTAAATTATCGATTATTGCCTGCATTGATTTTGAATATACTTTCTGATAATATTTTCCGAAACTACGCTATGAGTGGAGACAAAATATCCATCTGACAAAAAACTATCACCCCAAAGAAATTCTTGAAGTTCGGGAAATTCTTTCCTAGTTCATTTGGAGCTACCGCCTTTCATGAACTGCATTATTAACGATGGCGAATATCTTGGCTTAGCAGATAACAAAACATGCACATAATCCGGTTGAATTGATAATTCCATGATCTCAAATTGGTTTATATCAGTGCATTCCTGAAATAGCTGCTCAAGCCTATCTTTGACTTTATCGGTTAGAACCCTTTTTCTATATTTCGGAATCCAAACAAAGTGATATTGGATATTATATGTGGCATTACACGTTGTTTTTCTCATATACCACATCTTCGCTTCGCTCAGAATTGAGTCGCATTCATCCCCAGCCTTGAAAGGCTGGAGTATTCTGCGACTTGTAATAAAATTTCTTTATTCTAATTATAAGTCATTTCCGGAATATGACAAATTGAAACTTTTATTAATCAAAGGAAAATCAGGCACTATATTATTAAAGCTGGCCTGTCCCAATACCGCCCAATTAACAAACGATGGATCACGAGGAATAACCCGACTAATATCCCCGTTTGCATCAGTAGTGACAAAATAAACAATTTCTCCTCGCCAACCTTCAACTATGCTTATTGAAAAAGTATTTTTTACAAAAACAATTTTATGATTTGGAA
>PFOM01000019.1 GCA_002792535.1 Candidatus Peregrinibacteria bacterium CG_4_10_14_0_2_um_filter_38_24
ATGCAAGCTCCGCCTTAAGATTATTAAGTTCCTCAGTTAGCTTTCCAATCTCTGCCTGTAAAGCCTTAAGTTCGGTATCTTTTTCAGTATAATCAGACCCCAACTCCCCACCACCAACCGGAGCAGGACCATTAGCCATCGCCAAAGGTGCCCACCAAAGGGCATTAACGACCAAAACCGACAATATGAAGAGGACTTTCAATTTCATTGAATACAGTATATCATCACCAAAGCACAAGTAAACCAAAAGATAAAAATGGAGGCTCTACCGGTAATAGCAATCGTAGGAAGACCAAATGTTGGAAAATCAACCTTATTCAACAGGTTGGTCATGCAAAAATATGCGATAACATCAGATATAGCAGGCACAACACGCGACAGAATATACAAAAGATGTGAAATAGCAGGATACGAAGTTACTTTGGTCGACACAGGCGGACTCGAATACGGGAAACACGAAAACATAGAAAAAGACGTGCAATCTCAGGCCGCATTAGCTATAGAAGAAGCCGATTTAATACTTTTCATTGTAGATTTATCCGAAGGAGTAAATCCAAATGACCAATTGGCCGCAAATGCCCTCAGAAAATCAAAAAAAGAAGTTTTATTCATCGCAAATAAATCCGACGCAAAAAACGCAAAATCAAACTCTTATGAAACTCTCGAACTTGGCTTCGGAGAAGCATTAAAAATATCAGCGATTCACACGGACGGACTTGCAGACTTAGAATTATTGATAGAAAAAACTCTCAGAAAATTAAAATTCAAAAAAAGAAGAAAAAAAGAAGAAAAAAACTCGGACACACTAAGCCTTTGCATCCTCGGCCGACCAAATGCCGGAAAATCCTCACTCGTAAATGCAATCACCGGAACAGAAGCCATCATAGTCTCTGATATTCCCGGAACTACAAGAGACCACACGGACACTTTAGTCACACACGATGAGAAAAAATACAACTTAATAGACACAGCAGGACTTCGCCGC
Organism: Candidatus Peregrinibacteria bacterium CG_4_10_14_0_2_um_filter_38_24; assembly: GCA_002792535.1. Lineage (GTDB taxonomy): Bacteria > Patescibacteriota > Gracilibacteria > UBA1369 > LOWO2-01-FULL-3 > UM-FILTER-38-24. Next base: position 986 of record PFOM01000019.1, read on the forward strand.
AGAGGAAAAATAGAGCAGGGGATAGAGAAATTTAGCTCATTACGTTGCCTCAACGCACTTCAAAGATCGGATATAGCTGTCCTTTTGATAGACGGCACGGAAAGAATTGCAAAACAAGACGCCCACATCGTAGAATACATATTGGAGATGAAAAAAGGGCTTATAATAGCCGTAAACAAAATAGATGATTTCGACAAATCAGCAGACGAAGAGAAAAAAAACATGATAATCTACAGACTAAAACGTAGATTTGCATTTGTTCCTTGGGCTCCGGTGGTCTTCATCTCAGCAAAAAACAAAACGAATGTAATGAAAATTTTCGATTTAGCAGACGAAATTAAAAAAGAAAGAGAGAAAAAAATAAACACTCCGGAATTAAACAGCTTCATGCAAATGATCACAAACAAACATTTGCCATCCAGCGCAAATACAAGAAAACCAAAATTTCTTTATATAAGCCAAGTGGAAACCTCTCCACCTAGCTTTGTTTTGTTTTTCAAATCCGTCGAAAACCTGCATTTTTCATACCCAAGATACATCGAAAACGAATTACGCAGAGAATACGGATTCGTAGGAACAAGCATAAATCTAAAATTCAAAAGTAAAGTTTAAGGATTTTAGAATCTGTAATTTTAGATTCACCATATTTCTCACCCCAAAGATCTCGAAAAGATTTTCGCCTATCTATATTATGAAATTTTAACACGTGTTCCGAAACAACAATCCCTGAAGCATCAGACACCTTCTTGGCTTTCCTTAAAGCTCTTTTCATCTGCCATTTCTTCAAAAACCACTCAATCATTTCGCCAAAATACCCTGACGAAAGAAACTCAAAAACAAATCTAAAAAAAATATGCCACCTGGAAACAGGCAAAATTTCATTGGCACGGATGAAAAAATCATCTTCATTTTCAAAATATTTTTTAACCCATTCATTTTTTTTCAACAAGTCCAAAGAAACACCGTCATTTATAAAAGGTACTTGCGATTTTATCCAATAGGCAAGATAAATATCGTTGTCTATCGCCATTTTCGACAAATCAAGGGCACTATCATCTACAAAAAAACTCAAACAAAATCTTTGATGAATTTTTTCCCCATGTCTTCTTACACCAAAAAAATTAAAAATAAGAGTAACGAAAGTTCTCACAATAAAAAGCCTCCCAGTTCTAGCAACAATAAAAAGATCAATATCACTTTTCTCATCTGCAAGCCCAAAAGCAAGATTATTACAAACAGAAACCATCCTCACGAAAGGCACAATCTGTAAAATTTTTATATATTTCCTTGCCCGAATCCACAACTTATTTTCTATTTCTTTCATGTTTGAAGTATACTACTTAACGTGAAACAAAAAAACTTATGATAAGCGAAAAAGAATCAAAAAAAATACTGGAGAAAGCGCCTTCTTCGCCGGGAATCTATAAAATGATAAATGAAGAGGGGATTGTACTGTACGTAGGAAAAGCAAAAAACATAAAAAAAAGATTACGACAATATTTTCAAAAAGATTATCAGCATTCAACTAGAACAAAAAAACTCCTGGAGAATACTGCAAGGATAGACTTCACAAGCGTAGACACTGAGCTGGAAGCCATTATTTTTGAATCGAATTTAATCAAACAACTCCAACCAAAATACAATATTTTACTGAAAGACGACAAAAATTACGTCTACATAAAAATCACGAATGAAGATTTTCCAAGAATTCAAATCGTAAGAAAAGTGGAGAAAGACGGCGCAAAATACATCGGCCCAAAAACCGCCGCACACAAAGTGGAAACAACATTCAAAATCTTAAAGAAAATTTTCCCGTTCAGGCATTGCAATCTCGACATAAAATTTGTCAAAAAACTTACAACAGACAATGAAGTCAAAATAGAAAATAAGGTCATCAAATACCCATGTTTGGACTATTACATAAAAACATGCGCCGCTCCATGCATAGGAAAAATCACAAAAGAAGAATACGCGGAAATAATAAAAAATGTTGAAAATTTTCTCGCGGGAAAAGCAGACAACATCATGAAAGACATGAAGGCAAAAATGCAAAAATTCGCAACGAACAAAGAATTCGAAAAAGCCGCGAAGCTCAGAGACCGCTTAAAAAAGGTAGAAGAGATTTTGGAAAAACAAAAAGTTTCCGACCCAAATCAAGAAGACAAAGACGTAATAAATTACTATATCACTCAAAATAAAGCTTACTTTAATCTATTCCAAATAAGAGACGGAAAACTCATAGGACAAGAGAATTTCACGCTATCCGCAGAGGCCGCAGAAGAAAACGAAAACACCGAAATCTTGGAAGCATTCATAAAACAGTACTATAAAATAGCGACAGATATCCCAAAGGAAATACTGATACCACACGAGATAGAAAACAAAAATGAAATCGAAAAGATTCTAAGCGAAGAAAAAAAATCAAAAGTACAAATAGTAATTCCAAAAATAGGAACAAAAAACAAACTCCTTGAAATGAGCTTAAATAACGCAAAAATTTACGCTGACAGGCAAAAACCAAGCTGGAAAGTGGAAAGCGAATTCACAAAAGAAGGAACAGAAGAACTCCAAAAATTATTAAAACTAGATTCGCCATTGAAACGCATTGAATGCTACGACATTTCACATTTGGGAGGAACAGAAACCGTCGGATCAATGGTCGTTTTTCAAAACGGAATTCCGAAAAATGATTTATACAGAAAATTCAAATTACGCACTATAGACGGCTATCCGGACGATTATAAATCTATGGAAGAAGTCCTCACAAGAAGATTTTCAAAAATAACAGCCGACTATAAAGCAAAAGATTACATCTTCAAAAAAGCCACAAAAAAATATGAGAAAGAAATCAGAAAAATAATAAAAAAAGAAGACCTCAAGCCTGACTTAAAATTGAATCAATTTTACATATTGGAAAAAAACAAAAAATCACTGGCCGCGTTTACAGCACTTTCGGAATACTCCGAAAAAGTTGCGATAATAAATGCACTTTTCGTTATGCCAAAAGAACGCGGAAAAAAAATAGGACACAAGCTAATAAAAAACATCATAGCCAAATCGAAATCAAAACGCGTCTATATAATATGCAAAGAAAAACTCAAAGATTACTATCTAACACTCGGGTTCGAAGAAATAAAAATAATCCCCCAAGAACTGCAAAAACATCACAAAGATTGTATATGTTGGGATAAAACATCTATAATTTTGGCATACGACAAAGCAAAACATAAACCAGACGAATCATTCCTCCAAATCCCTGATCTTATCATTATCGACGGAGGCAAAGGACAGCTTTCTGTAGCCACAAAAGTTATGCAAGAATTAGATTTAAAAATACCGCACATTTCACTAGCAAAACAGCTCGAAGAAATCTTTACACCGGAAAATAAAACCTCAATTATACTTGATAAAACAAATGCGGCACTAAAATTATTGCAAAGAATCCGTGACGAAGCACACAGATTTGCGATAACATACAATAAAGAAAGGCGTACGAAAAAAATGTTTAAATAATTTTTTAAATTAAAAAAATCCTATGAAAAAAATAATCACAAAAGTGTTACTTGGTTTAAGTATGCTCTCAATGATGAGCTCTACGGCATCTGCAATAACATTTCCTGAAACAGTAAACAGCGTAGTTCTAATTCAAACACAAGAAGCAAACGGAGATTTTTATAGGGGCTCGGGTTTTACAATAAGTAACGACGCAATAATCATAACCGCTGCACATGTCATAATAAATCCGACCACAAACAAGCCAAATAATCACATAGAAATATGTACAATCGAATCGGAATACAGCGAACCATGGTGCTATTTTCTTGCAGGAGTTTTGACTTACGACACAGATTTAGACCTTGCCCTGATTTATCCGGAATACGTAATGGACTCAAACAGAAAAAAAACAGGAGAAAAAATAACAGTCGAGCAAGCACAAGCATTAAAACTACCATATGTTGATTTCGCCGACACAAAACCTCATTTATCCGATGAATTAAGTATTCTTGGCTTCCCTCAGGCCGCGATGTCTCCAACAATTACCCTCACAAAAGGAGCAGTAAGCAGTTTTATCCCATTAAACAAAGACATTACTTGGGCCTACACCACAGACGCAACAATAAATCCGGGAAATTCCGGAGGACCTGCATATGACAAAAACGAAAAAGTTGTAGGAATTGTCTCAGCAGTCTCCACGACAGGAGTCGGTGGTAATTATGGATATGTAATTTCAAATGAAATAGTATATCTTTGGTTTTTGGATTTAGTCGATCAAAAAACCCTAAATAAAACTTTCGTTGATCAAGTATTTTCAAACGATTACCAATCTTTAGACAATCAAGAGACACAAATCTTTACCGATGTAGATTTAACCACAAAAAATGCAGAAGCAATTTCATACCTAAAAAGTGTAGATATAATCTCAGGATATTCAGATGGAAGTTTCAAACCAAGCAACCCATTAAACAGAGCTGAATTATTAAAGATACTCGTAAATGGAGCTCTTCCTGTAGGAGAAGGTGAAAAATTAGACACAAAAAAATACAGCAATTGTTTTCCGGACGTAAAAGAAGAATGGTTTGCAAAATATGTATGTTTGGCAAAAGAAGAAGGATGGATTTCCGGCTATCCTGACGGCACATTCAAACCTGCGAACAATATAAACAAAGTTGAAGCAATGAAAATGTTACTTGAAATATTCGAAATACCTCTTTCCACTCCAAAAGCAAAACCATTTTCGGACGTAAATATGGGAGAATGGTTCACGAAATACATCGACACAGCAAAAACCATAGGAATCCTTGAAGAAACAGGAAAAATATATGGACCGGGAGCCCTAATAACGCGCGGAGGAATAAGCGAAAGCCTATACAGACTAGCCCTTTATATAAACACACTAGGAGAATAATGAAAAAAACACACTCAAGAAAAGGTCCACTCATAATGGGCATATTGAATATCACCCCCGACTCTTTTAGCGACGGAGGAAAATTCATGACACTGGAAGAAGCAACCAAACAAGCAAAAAAACTGATAGAAGAAGAGGCTGACATTTTGGACATAGGAGGGGAATCCACGGGCCCAAATTCAAAATTTGTTACAGAAAAAGAAGAGCTCTCAAGAGTAATTCCAGTAATAAAAGCGATAAGAGAATTTTCAGACATTCCAATATCAATCGACACATACAAAGCAAATGTAGCTTTAGCCGCCATACAAAACGGAGCAGACATGATAAATGACGTAACAGCCATGAGAGAAGATCAAAAAATGGCAGACGTCGTAAAAAAACACAGATGCCCGATAATAATGATGTATTCGAAAGACAATTCACCTCGCACAACAATAAAAGAAAAAAAATATCCAAACGTAATGCAAACAATAAAAAAATTTCTTGAAGAAAGAATTGCGTATGCAAAATCAAAAGGAATAAAAAGAGATCAAATAATATTAGATCCGGGAATGGGCCAATTCATAAGCAAAATCCCACATTATAGTTTCGAAATAATCGCAAAACTGCAAGAATTGGAAATTTTCAAAAAACCAATTTTGATAGGAATATCCAGAAAATCATTCTTACAAGAAGACTTAAGCCTGAGAGAAGAAAAGGCAAAAACATTAAGCGCTATTGCATATATTAACGGAGCCAATATAATAAGAACCCACGACGTGGGGAAACTTAGAGATTATTTAAACCTAATATGCCAATAGTAAAACTCAATTGTATCGTCACATTCGCCGCTTCACATTTCCTCACGAAATACAAAGGTAAATGTGAAAATTTACACGGCCACAACTATAAACTCGTAATAACAATCGAAGATACAGTCAAAGAAAATGGAATGGCTATTGATTTCAAAGATATAAAACAAATAGCCGAAGACAAAGTTTTAAAAATAGTAGATCACCGTCACTTAAACGACATCATAGACAATCCGTCAGCAGAAAATCTTGCAGTATGGGTATGGGATAAACTAAAAAACGATTTACCTCTGATAAAATTAACGGTTTTCGAAACGGAAGATTACTACTGCGAATATGAAGGCAAATAAAGCATATCTAAGCCTCGGATCAAATCTCGGAGACAGAGAGAAATTTTTGGAAAAAGCTATTTCGGAAATAAAAAAAATCACAGACGTAACTAAAAAATCTAAAATATACGAAACCTCTCCTGTCGGATATAAAAACCAAGGAGCTTTTTTAAACATGGTAATTCAGGTGAAAACAAATTTAACCCCACAAAAATTACTGGAGGAATTTATGAAAATAGAAAAAAAACTAGGAAGGGAACGAAGAATAAAAAATGGCCCAAGAACAATAGATATAGACATTTTGACATTTGGGAATACAATAGTCGACGAACCAAATCTAAAAATTCCGCATCCAAGAATGCATGAAAGAAAATTTGTACTCGTACCACTCATGGAATTAATTGATAAAAACGAAACAATTTCACAATGGACCAAAAAAAAATAGAAAAATTAGCAAAAGCCCTTCTGCAAGCAATCGGAGAAGACCCAAAAAGAGAAGGTTTGATAAAAACTCCTGAAAGAGTTGCAAGATCATTCAAAAAATTATTTGGAGGATACGACAAGAAACCGAAAGATATTCTAACCGAATTCGACGGCGAAAATTACGATGAAATGATTATTTGTAAAAACATAGATTTTTATTCGACATGTGAACACCACATGATTCCATTTTTCGGAAGAATATCGATTGGATACATTCCAAATAAAAAAATAATCGGAATCTCAAAACTTCCAAGAATAGTGGAAATATTCAGTCGTAGACTGCAAAACCAAGAACGCATGACAATGCAGATTGCTAACACTTTAAACACACTTTTAAAGCCACAAGGAGTCGGAGTGGTAGTGGAAGCTCAACATCTATGCACAATGGCCAGAGGAGTGGAAAAACAGAACGCATCGATGACAACATCATCCTTCACGGGACTTTTCAAAAAGAAACTTAAAACAAGAAGTGAATTCTTAAGATTGATAGAGTGATTTTACTGATAGACAATTACGATTCCTTTACCTACAACCTCTATCAATTGATAGAAAGCCTAGGGGAGGAAACAAAAGTCGTGAAAAACGATGAAATTACGATAAACGAAATAAAAAAAATAAAACCTTCCAAAATAGTGATATCTCCAGGACCAGGAAGCCCTAAGGATTCAGGTCTTTCGAAACAAGTTATCGAAGCTTTCTACAAAGAAATTCCAATACTTGGAGTATGTTTGGGCCATCAATGCATAGGTGAAATATTCGGAGCAAAAGTAATACATGCAAAAAAATTAATGCACGGAAAAACCTCAAAAATCTATCACGACAAAAAATCTATTTTTACAAATGTGAAAAATCCATTTACAGGAGCCAGATATCACTCACTAATGATTAACAAAGTTCCGAAAGATTTTCTGCTAACAGCATGGACAAAAGATAAAGAAATTATGGGAATAAAACACAAAAAATACAAATTATTCGGAGTACAATTTCATCCTGAATCATTTATGACCAAAGAAGGAGAAAAAATAATAAAAAACTTTTTGAATGAGAACTAAAATAATCAAAAACAAGAAATTGCTAGATGTCTTCAAACGACTCAAGGAAGACAAAAAAAACGTATGCTTATTCCACAGCAGACAAAAAGAAGGATGGGAGAAAATATTAGCATGGAACCCAAAAGAAAAATTTTCATATAAAACTTCGAAGGAAGATTTCGAAGAAAATGTAATAAAATTTATAGAAAAAGAGACAAGAAAAAAGAGAAAGGTGCTAGGCTTTTTCTCTTACGATATAGGATACAAAATACACAAAATTAAAAATGTCGCAAAAGATGATTTAGCCCTTCCAGACATATATTTATTGTCTTTTGAAAACTGGATAACAGAAGAAAAAAACGGAATAAAAACACATTTTCAAGAAGAAAATTTTAGAGAAGAAATTGAAAAAATATTAAAAGAAAAAAGTGTCACAAAAATCACTTTATCGAAAAATAAGAACTTTGAAGCTCAACAAAGTAGAAACTCTTACGACAAAGCTTACTTCACTACAAAAAATCACATAAAAGAAGGAGACATATATCAATTAAACTTAACTCACAGACTTCACGTAAAAACAAAAACTCCCTCCACCGAAATATTTAAAAAAATAATAGAAAACAACGAAGTAGGTTTTTTGGCCTACATAAGAGGTAAAAACTTCGAGATACTAAGTGCGTCTCCGGAACGTTTTATAAAAATAAAAGGAAACAAAATCGAAACAAGTCCGATAAAGGGCACGCGCCCAAGAGGAAAAACAAAAGCAGAAGATATAAAATTGAAAAACGAACTAAAGAAAAACAAAAAAGAAGAAGCAGAATTAAACATGATCACAGATTTACTTAGAAATGATTTAGGAAAATTTTGCAAAACCGGAAGCGTAAAGGTTGAAGAAAAAAAAATCATCAAAAAATACAATAATGTTTGGCACACACTAAGCAAAATTTCAGGGGAAATAGACAAAAAAACAAATCCGATCAAAGGGCTTATCTCAATGCTTCCCGGCGGATCCATAACAGGATGTCCAAAAAAACGAGCGATAGAAATAATAAACGAAATTGAACCTACAACCAGAGGAATTTACACCGGAATAATAGGACAAATTACAAACAAAAATGACATGGACTTTAGTGTCGCAATAAGGACTATAATAAGAAAAAAAGAAGACCTGTATCTTCAAGTCGGAGGAGGAATAGTCGCAGACTCAAAAAACAAAGATGAATTTGAAGAGACACTGCATAAAGCAAAATCATTCATGAAAATATTATGATCATTCTGCACAACAATAAATTCGTAAAAAAAGCGCTTGTAGACGCTCTAGGACCATTCAGTAGAGGAGAGGGGATTTTCGAAACATTAAGAATCGTCAATAAAAAAGCAGTCCTAATAAAAATGCATTTAGACAGATTTTTCTATTCAGCAAAAAAAATAAATTTAAAAATAAAATACAACCGAGAAGAAATCCTAAAAATGTTTGAGAAAGTTATAAAAAAATCTCCGCACAAAGAGCAAAGAGTAAAAATAATCGCAACATCAAGCGATACAATCGTAACATCAATAAAAACAAAAATCGACAAAAAAATATACTCCGGAATTTCGATGAAAAGCACAAATCTTCAAAGAAGTATGCCGGAAATAAAATCAATGTCACGCCTAACATCTTTCATAGCACACGAAAATGCGGTTAAAGAAGGTTTTTTCGACGCACTCCTGATAGACGATAATGATGAAGTATACGAAGGCGCTTACAGCAACATTTTCTGGTTTGAAAAAGACACATTATGCACACGAAAAAATAAAGTTCTCCCGGGAATAACAAGAGAAATCATATTGAAAAACACTAAATTCAAAACGAGATTCAAAACAATAAAACTGCAAGACCTAAAAAAACAAAAAGAAATATTTCTAACGCAAAGCATAACTCTCATTATCCCTATAACAAAAATCGATACAACAAAAATCGACAACGGCAAAGTGGGGGATAACACAAAAACAATAATGAAAGAGATTAATTCTTTGCTTTCCTCCTGATCTTCACGAAAAAGAAAGAAATAATGAAAACAACAAACACCGCAAGAAAACCAAGCCCTATAGTTTTAGAATACATAAAAATGAAATCCTGATTTTGTCCGAAAAAATAGCCAAGAGCCGCCAATATCGCACTCCAAACAATAGCTCCTGCAAAAGTATAAAGAACAAACGAAAAATAATTCATTTTTACGAAACCAGCTGGAATTGAGATAAGGTGCCTAATTCCCGGAACAAGTCTTCCTAAAAAAGTCGCCAAATTTCCCCTCTCCAGAAAATATTTCTCGGCCTTTTCTATATGAGATTTTTTCAAAAATATAAATTTAGCCCATTTTTTCTCAACAATCGCATAAACAAGAGGTCGCCCCAAAATTCTCGCTAAAACATAATTAAAAGAAGCGCCTAAAACACTTCCAAGCCCCGCCAACAACACAATTAAAAACACATTCATTTCTCCCCTTGAAGCCAAATACGCCACAGGAGGCACGACCAATTCAGAAGGCAAAGGGACAAAAGAACTTTCCACCGCCATCAAAAAGAAAACTCCACCATATCCAAGCTCAGCGGCAAAAGCCAATAATTTAGTTATTAATAATTCCATTAAACTATATCTTTTAGATCTTCATCAGGAAGATAAAGCAAAAACGCTCCAATCAATATTGATATAATATTACTAAGAAGAGGTCGACCGGGAAGCAAATAGATATCAAGTAAATTCCAAAGCCCTCTCCAAAGCAAAGTCATGGCAATAAAAGCAAACATGACTCCAAAAAACTTTTTATGTAACCTCAAAGAAAACCTAATTTTTTTCTGAACATCTTTTACAGAACTATTCATAGGAATTATATTAAAGAATTATGGTGCCCAAGGAGGGAATCGAACCCTCACGATGTTGCCACCACGGGATTTTGAGTCCCGCGCGTCTACCAATTCCGCCACCTGGGCATTTTTAAAAAAGCGCAACTAAAATTAACAAACAATTGATAATAAGTCAAAAGATTGCTAGGTTATATCCATGTTTTGTGATGAATTAAAAATAAAGGTGCGCGCAGGGAACGGTGGAGACGGCTGTATTAGCTTCCGCAGAGAGAAATTTGTGGCCAAAGGAGGCCCAAATGGCGGAGACGGCGGAAACGGCGGAAACATCGTAATAAAGACAAATTTAAACTTAAACACTTTAAGTAACCTTGTTAATAAAAAAGAATACAAAGCTCCAAAAGGAGAAAATGGTATGGGTTCAAACATGTACGGGAAAAGAGGAGAAAACTTAGAAATAGAAGTACCGATCGGCACAATGATATTCAATTCTGACAAATCAAAAATATTAGCAGATCTTTCGAAAGAAGAAGATGAAATAATAATAGCAAAAGGTGGAAAAGGAGGAATGGGGAATGCACATTTTGTCTCATCAGTAAGACAAACACCTCGATTTGCTGAAACCGGAGAACCGGGAGAAGAAAAAGAAATAGTAATGGAATTGAAGCTCGTTGCAGACATTGGAATTATTGGTCTTCCATCAGCCGGAAAATCAACACTAATTTCAGTAATCAGCAACGCAAGACCGAAAATCGCTGAATATCACTTCACAACACTTATCCCAAATCTAGGAGTTGTAAATATGTCTAAATTTGGAGGAGACGCCAATGATTCATTTGTCGTAGCAGACATTCCAGGGCTTATAGAAGGGGCAAGTCAAGGAAAAGGACTTGGTCATCAATTTCTAAAACATATTGCCAGAACCCAAGTTTTAATTCACGTCATTGATGGATATTTAGAAAACGCAGACAAAAATTTCAAAACAATAAACAAAGAACTAAAAGATTTCGACAAAACATTGGCGAAAAAAACACAAATCGTAGTTATAAACAAAATAGATTTACTGGATGACGAAGCCCTAAAAACAAAAAAGAAAGAACTCAGGAAAGCCTACAAAAAAGGAGAAATATTCGAAATATCAAGCGTAACACACGAAGGGCTAAAACCTCTTTTGTTTGAAATATCCAAAAGACTTATAGAATTCAGAAGGAACTTAAGGAATAATCCCCCAGAAGAATCAGAAGGAATGACCGTATTGAAGCCACATCTTGAAAAAGTTCCATTCATTCTAGAAAAAATAAAAAAGACAAAAAGCCATAAAACATTCAAAATAAGCGGAACAAGAATAAACAGACTCGCAATAATGACAGACATCAGAAATCCAGAAGGACTTGAAAGAATGTACATATATATGGAAAAATTAGGTATCAAAAAATTAATTAACAAAAAAGGAGCCACATTCGGAGATTTCATAGAAATAAATGGCAAAAAAATACCTTACAGGAAATAAATGAAAATCGTCGTAGGCTTAGGAAATATAGGAGAAAAATACGAAAATACACGCCATAACGTGGGATTTATGTTCATCGATGAACTAATAAAAGAGTTAGGGAAAAAACTCAACCAAAAAATATCCACAGCAGAAAGCCCTAAATTCAAAGCGGAAATATGCAAATTTTCATACGAAGGAGAAGATTTTTTGTTGGTAAAACCTACTACATTCATGAATCTATCAGGAGAATCTATCTCAAAAATATTAAATTTCTACAAAGAAACCCCGACAAACTTATTCGTCATCTATGACGATATAGACCTTCCATTAGGCAAAATACGAATAAGGGAATCAGGTTCAGCCGGAACCCACAACGGAATGAAATCCGTAATTCAACAACTCGGCACAGAAGATTTCGTAAGAATCCGCATAGGAATCGAAAGCAGAGGGACGTCAAGCCCAAAACAACAAGATATCAGCGATTTCGTACTATCCAAGTTCAAAGAAGAGGAACTTTCAGAGGTAAAAAAAGCCATAGAAGAGGGAATAAAAGAACTAAAAAACCTCACGATTTCAAAATAAGCTTGACCTATTCAGGATTTTTACGTAGATTACCTACGCAAATTTTACGCATTAAACACCAAAAAAATGTTCGCAATAATAGAGACAGGAGGAAAACAATATAAAATCGAAAAAGGATCAGTTCTAGAAATTGAGAAACTAGAACTAAATGCAGAAGACAAAATCGAAATCGACAAGGTCGTTTTAATCGTAGACGGAGATGATGTGAAAATGGGAACACCTTATCTAGAAGGCGCTTTCGCAGAAGTAAAAGTCTTAGAACAAACAAAAGCGGACAAAATCTATGTATACAAAATGAAAGCTAAAAAGAGATATCAGAAAAAACAAGGACACAGGCAAAAACTTACAAAAGTAGAAGTATTAAGCATTTCAGCTTCAGGAGCAAAACCTGTAGAGAAAAAAGTTAAAGAAGAAGTGGTAATCGCAAAAAAGCCAAAAGCAGAAAAGAAACCAAAAACAGAAAAAAAGACGACAGTCAAAAAAGCTACAACGAAAAAAACAACTTCAGAAGAAAAAGAAGCTTAAATCCTACAAAGCTTTAAGCTTAATAACGATATCATTTAAATCTTCAGGCAAATCACTCCTGAAGATTTTTGCATTACCATCAGGATCCCTGAATTTCAACATATACGCATGTAAAAACTGCCTCTTCAGCCCCAATGCTTCAGAAAACACCTCATTAAACTTCCTGTCTCCGTAAGAGGCATCCATCACTACAGGATGGTCTATTGCCTTCATATGAACCCTTATTTGATGCGTGCGACCCGTCTTTATCTCTACATCAAGCAAACTAACCATGCCAAAAGAAGTTTTATATTCATTAAGAACTTTATAAACAGTCACAGCATTCTTTGCTCCAACACTAGCAGATATACTCATTTTAGTCCTATTATTAAGATCTCTCGAAATAGGAGAATCAATCACCGCCTTTTTGTGCTTCAAAACACCCCTCACAAGCGCAGAATAATGTTTTTCAATCTTCCTGCTTTTAAAAAGTTTCACAAAATAATCATAAGAAACCTTATTCCTGGCAATAATTAAAATACCGGAAGTATTTTTATCCAGCCTGTGAACAACTCCTGGACGAATAGGATCCAAATCCTTCAGATCGATTTTAGACTTAAGCTGATCAGTAAGCGTAATTTCATTCGAAGTCTCGGAAGGATGCACGGAAATTCCGGAAGGCTTCTCCACAACAAGGTAATCTTTATTTTCAAACAAAATCTTAACCATGTCCCTATTGTATACCATTCCAAGCCATATCAAAAATCATCTTATGCATATCAGCTACTTTTGGATTTTCAATAACAATTCCATATTCCACCCCTTTATCAAAATTCAAAATACAAACCTTATCTCCATAAATCGCCATTTCGTTCTCAAAAAGCTTTCCAAAATCAACTTTATCAAGACACAAAACCTCAACATTTTTATTATTAAAATTGAATATTTTTTTAATTTCATCAAAATTAGGCAAAATTATTTTAAAAGATTTTGAAGTCTTTCTTTTCAATGCATCCCTAAAAGAATCAGAAAAATCACGATCAGACCAAAAGCCTTTATTAAGCGAAATATAGCCCCTCTTTTCACAATTCGCATTCAAAAAATCATGAATAATATGCTTAACCCCCTCCAAACCATCAAAAAAAGAAACAACAGGTTTCTGAAAAACAAAATCATCCATCACACCCCTAAATTTGGGAATAACAGAAATAAGTTTTTCCCTATAATAATCAAAAGCACGACATTTTCTATCAATATATCCAATAAGAAAATTAGGATCATTCGCAACAAAATATAGAATTTTCTTACTTGAATAAGAAGAAACAATCCCTTTCTGCTCTAAAGATTTGAGCAAACTCCACACGGAAGTACGATTCATAGAAAGCCTCTTTGCCAATAAGCTCGCAGGCTGCGCACCTACTTGCAAAAGTTCGAGATAGACTTTTGATTCATTGCTGGTAAAGCCTATTTGACACAGATATTCCCTCAACATATGAATACAAATATTAACTACAGGAGGGCAATATTACAACGACTCGAAAGGATATGTCAATAGCTTTTGACCTAGACTTAGTATTTTGCATTTTAAAGTGCAGTTTGCTATTCTTTAATCGCCAAAAAAATAACAAACAAATAAATGGCAAAAGATAATAAAAACTTATTGGAAAGGGGAGTAGTAGAGGTTATCGTAAAAGAAGAACTTGAAAAAAAACTCAACTCAGGAAAAAAGTTAAGAATAAAATTTGGAATAGACCCAACGGGATCCGATTTGCATATTGGACACGGAGTTGTTCTTAGAAAATTAAAACAATTTCAAGACAGGGGAGACACAGCAATTTTGCTAATAGGAGATTATACCGCCAGAATAGGAGATCCTACGGGAAAATCTGAAACACGAAAAACGCTTACAGAAGAGCAAATCAAGGAAAACATGAAACACTACATAGAACAAGCTTCAAAAATTTTGGATCTAAAAAAACTAGAAATCAGATACAATTCCGAGTGGTTTGGAAAAATGAACATGGCCCAAATCCTTGAATTAACAACAAAAAGAACAGTAAGCCAAATGCTTCAAAGAGAAGATTTCAAAAATCGATTAAAAAATAATCAAGACATTTCGGTTACAGAATTATTGTATCCTTTAATGCAAGGATATGACTCCGTTATGCTCGAATCAGACGTAGAACTCGGCGGAACAGATCAAACATTCAACATGCTCGTGGGCCGCGATATGCAAAAAAACTACGGATGTAAAACAATTCAAGACATCATCACCGTGCCAATTCTGGAAGGAACAGACGGAATCGAAAAAATGAGTAAAACGTACAATAACTATATTGGTTTTTCAGAAAGTCCAAAAGAAATTTACGGAAAAGCCATGTCTATTCCAGACAATATGATTATAAAGTATTTTGAATTAGCGACAGAAATCTCATTTGAAGATCTAAAAACTATCGAAAAAGCCCTGAAACAAGGCGAAAACCCAAAGAATCTAAAAATGCGCCTCGCAAGAGAACTTGTAGCGCTATATCATGATAAAAAATCAGCGGAAACAGCAGAAAAAGAATTTACAGAAATATTTTCGAACAAAGGAAAACCTGAAGAAATAGAAAAAATCAAACTTTCCGGAAAAATACACAAACTAGTAGATTTATTAGTGGAAACAAAACTAACAACTTCAAAAGGCGAAGCAAGAAGACTCATCGAACAAGGAGGATTAAAAGTCGATGATGAAAAAATAATAGACATAAATGCTGAATTAGACACAAGCAAAGAACGCCTAATCCAAGCTGGAAAAAGGAAATTTATAAAAGTGATCGGCAAATAATGCTTCAAAAAAATCTCGAAAAAGTCTTAAGGACTACAAAGAAACACATAGAGAAATTGTCTTCTCTTGGGGTAAAAACAGTTGAAGATTTACTTCTTTATTTTCCGCGTGACTACAACGACACACGTGAATTCACAAAAATAAAAGACATCATTCCAAATGAAGTAAACACTATAAAAGGCAAACTGACTTC
This sequence comes from Candidatus Peregrinibacteria bacterium CG_4_10_14_0_2_um_filter_38_24, assembly GCA_002792535.1. GTDB lineage: Bacteria > Patescibacteriota > Gracilibacteria > UBA1369 > LOWO2-01-FULL-3 > UM-FILTER-38-24. The sequence continues at coordinate 16,968 of PFOM01000019.1, forward strand.
ACTCTTTAACATAAACACAAAATTCGGAAAAAAAATAACACGCGGAATATTCACAGACTCAACAGGTTCAATCGAAATAGTTTGGTTCAACCAACCACATTTAACAAGAATGCTTCCTAGAAACAAAGAAATTATTCTAAGCGGAAAAGCAAAAATAGGTTTCAACAAAATAGCTATTCAGAATCCATCTCATGAAATAATAAAACCATACGAAGATCAAATTCACAGCGGCATAATTGCTCCTGTATATCACGAAACTGAAGGCATAACATCAAAGTGGATAAGAGAAAAAATAAAACCGATTGTAGATAAATGGTTATCCTTTTTTGAAGAACACTTACCGGAAGAAATATTAAGAGAACACAATTTGATGGGCATTAGAGAAGCAATAAAAAATGTACATTTTCCAGAAAGCGAAAAACTTTTACTACTAGCAAGAGAACGTCTCGGATTTGACGAACTTTTCATTCTACAATTAAAAGTTTTACAAAGAAAATGGCATTGGCAACATGCGACGCAGTCGCAAGCAAAGAACATAGAAATTAAAACAGAAATACTTAAAGAAGCAATTGAATCACTGCCATTTGAATTAACCAATGCCCAAACAAAATCACTTAAAGAAACTCTGTTGGATTTTCAAAAACCGTACCCAGCAAGCAGACTAATTCAAGGAGACGTAGGCTCGGGAAAAACAGTTGTCGCCGCACTTGCCGCATTAAATGTAGTAAAAAACGGCTACCAAGTGGCCATAATGGCCCCAACCGAAATCCTTGCAAAACAACACTATACCACATTTGTAAAAACATTAACAAAATATAATCTAAACATTCAGTTCATTTCTGGTTCAACAACAAAAAAAATGAAGGAAGACGTTGTTAGACAAATGAAAACCGGAACAGTCGACATAGTCATAGGAACCCATTCATTAATTCAAGAAGATATTGGATTTAGAAATCTTGGACTTGCAATTATAGATGAACAACACAGATTTGGAGTCAAACAACGAGAAATCTTAAAAAGTTATAATTCTCCGCATCTTCTAAGCATGACGGCAACACCAATTCCAAGAACGCTCGCAATCGTAGTTTACGGAGACCAAGATCTTTCAGTCATAGATGAAATGCCGAAAGGAAGACAAAAAATTATAACCAGAGTCGTTCCGGAAAACAAACGAACCGAAGCTTACAGATGGATCGAAGACCAAATAGCAAAAGGCAGACAAGCTTTCGTAATTTGCCCACTAATAGACGAATCAGACACCATCGAAGTAAAATCAGTCGTCCAAGAATACGCACATTTACAAGAATTTATTTTCCCAAATCTAAAACTTGGACTACTCCACGGAAGGCTTAAACAAGAGGAAAAAGACACAGTCATGGAAGATTTTAAAAACAATAAAATCAATATATTGGTTTCAACTTCAGTAGTCGAAGTCGGAATCGACGTACCAAACGCAACAATAATGCTCATAGAAGGATCCGAAAGATTTGGCTTATCCCAACTACATCAGTTTCGCGGAAGAGTAGGTAGGGGAGTGCATCAATCATATTGTTTTCTTTTCACCGGCAATTTATCAGACGAAGGAAAAACAAGAATGCAATCAATGGAAAAACACTCAAGTGGCTTTAAGCTAGCCGAAATCGATATGCAATTGAGGGGACCGGGTGAAGTTTATGGAGTACGCCAAAGCGGGATTCCAGATTTAAAAATGGCTAGCTTGACAGATTCAGTAAATATCGAAAAAGCCAGAAACAGTGCGTCAAAAATTATAGATCAAGATCCATTGTTAAAAACATTCCCAAAATTAGCAGCAAAAATCACAGAAATTCAGGAAGTTTTCGTAAATGATTAAAAAAATATAAAATTTTTATAAAGTTTTAAAAAAACTTCTCTAAAAAATGATATAATTAAGGGTTGCATTAAAACGCTCCAATAAGCCAGAAACAAGACTTCCGAAATTTTAAACAGACGACTAAACCCCCATCTTTTTTATTTAAAGGCCTTAAAACGCAAATTTTTAGCCCCATTTTTATCTAAGTTTTACAACAAAAGGGGAATAAGGCAAGAAACCGAAAAAGTACAACAAAAGAGTGTAAAAAATCATCAAGACCCGCACAACAGAAAATAACAAATAAAAAACGACATTCTTTAAAAAAGAAGCCAACTAACCAAAAGCATACAAAATAACATTCTAAACAGAAAATCAACCTAGGTTCGCACAAGATACATTGTGCAAACCTTTTTCTTTTTATATTCCCTTTAACATATATGTACCTTTGATTCTATATCCTAACTTTTTATAATACTCTCTTGTCCCAATCCCCGCTATAACAGCGATTTTTTTGTATCCATTCTTTTTTGAAAAATCTTCCGCATACTTCATAAGCTTAGATCCAAGCCCACCGTGCTGCTTTTCTTTTCCACTCCTCTTCCCCACCGCCACTTGTTTTCCATAAACATGGATTTCTCTCACCAACGAAGCATTTTTTAATTCAGGAATAAACGTTTTATGGGCGAATCTAAGCCTTAAAAGGGCTATAATCTTATCCTGTTTTGGATCTTCAAAAGAAATAAAAAACTCCTTTCCGCCATTTGCATCGTATTCACGAACAACCAATTTCACATCTTTATTCTTAAATGTTTCATTTTTTATTTCACGTGCACGTATTTCACGAAAAGTTTTTCCAGTTCTTTTCATGAGTTTCTGTTCAAGAATTTGCCTTATATTAGACACTTTTGAACCTGCAGTAATTTCATCAGAAGGAATATCCCTAGCAACACGATCAACTCGACACCATTCCGGCACAGATAACATTTCCACCAAAAGAACCTCTTCAAGAGTTGCATCATCATAAGGTTGATATTCCCCACGTTTGAAAATATAAAAAAGCTGAGCCTTTGGCACCACAACACAAGGATATATCTTTAAATAATCAGGCTGAAACCCAGAATCAGTGAAAAGTTCTCCAACCATTTTCTTGTCAAAATCTGGCGTAGATCCAGGCAAATTCGGCATCATATGATAACCAATTTTAAATCCACTGTCTTTTAGTAAACCGGTCGCATCTTTCACCGCATTTAAATCATGGCCTCGCTTAGTCAATTTTTGTATTTTTTCATCTGTAGTTTGAACCCCCATCTCAACTTTAGTAACTCCAAGCATTCTCAAACGTTTAACTTCAGCTTTATTGATATAATCAGGTCTTGTTTCAATATTAACTCCAATACATCGAACCTCAGCAGTCTCATTTATCTTTACTACATAAGCAAAAGAAAGATTTTTCTTAAAAGGTTTCTTCCCAAGAACAAGCAAAGGAAAATCATTCATTGCTAGTAAACATCTCTTCACGAACCAAGTCTGATAAGCTTTTGGATAAAAACTAAAAGTCCCTCCAATAACACGCAATTCAACTTTTGAAACTTCATGCCCAGTCATAGTTAGAGCCTTTAACCTAACAAAAACCTGAGTATAAGGATCAAAATCTTGAGAAAAAGCACGTTGTGCCGCAGGTTGCGATTGCAAATAACTCTTCGGCATTCTTATATCTGTCGGACAATAAATACACTTTCCAGGACATGGATAAGGCTTAGTAAGGACCGTAACAGGCGTTACACCACTCAATGTTCGCACTCCCCTCTTTCTTAATAAAGAAAGAAGAGCAGGATTATTTTTTATTTTCTTCTCTTTCAATAAATCATAATACGCTTTAATAAAATAAAGATTATGGAAAACTTTACCTTTAAATTCTTTTATAATTCCATTCCTGAAATGCTCGAAATCCCCTCTTCTTGCAAAAGTTTTTTTTGAAGCCGCCATTATCACATTCCTGGCGATCTCCTGATTATCATCTAGATTTAAATTCGCGAAATCCATATAAAACAATTATAATGGATACATGCGGGAAAAAACAGCAATTAGCTTGTTAAAAAAAGTAAAAAAAGACTATACGGAAATTTCCGAAGAGTTTGATAGAACAAGAAAAAACAAATGGGAAGAGTTTGATATTTTTTTGAAATACATAAAAGAGAAACACACGGTTGCCGATATAGGATGTGGAAACGGAAGATTTTATGAGTTTCTAAAAAAACACAAAACAACGAAATACATAGGCATAGATAATAACAAAAAACTACTAGAGAAAGCCAAAAAAGAAAAGAATGCGAAATTCATAAAAGGAGACCTTTTGAAAATTCCACTCAAAAAAGAAAGCGTAAACGTAGTACTGGAAATCGCATCACTTCACCACATTCCGTCAAAAAAATTAAGAGAAAAAGCTATAAAAGAAGTAAACAGAGTTCTCAAAAAAAATGGAATTTTCATAGTCAGCGTGTGGAATTTATCCCAACCAAAATATAAAAAATACATAAAGAAAGCCTTCCTTAAGTCAATTTTGACACTAGGAAAATACGATCCTAGAGACACTTTTATCCCCTGGGCAAAAAAAGCCGAAAGATATTATTACGCATTCAAAGAAAACGAACTTAAAAGATTGCTAGAAACACACAATTTCGAAATAATAGAGCAAGAAAAAAATAACAACATAGTTTTCATATGCAAAAAGAAGAAATAAAAATATTAGGAGTAAATTTCAGTGACACAACTCTGGAGAAAGCGACAGAACAAGCCTTAAAGTGGGCAAAAGAAAATTTTAAAACATATATCGCAACCCCAAATCCGGAAATGCTTCTTGAAACAATAAAAAATCCAAAATTCTTGCAAGTACTAAATGAGTCAGGACTAAACATTCCAGACGGCACAGGAATTTTATGGGCAAGCACTTACACTTCAAAAATTAAAAAAGATTCATCGAAATTAGCAAAAATATTAAAAGCAGTCCAAACTCTATTTTTTGGCTTAATAAAGCCAAAATCAATAAGACTTATCTTAAAAGAACGCGTAACCGGCATAGATTTAATGCTGGAAATTTGTAAAAAATCCGGAGAAGAAAATCTAAAAATATTTTTACTTGGAGCAAGCGAAAAAACAGGAGAAAAAACAAAACAAAAACTTCAAGAAAAATACCCAAATATAAAAATCACAGGAAGAATGAGTAAAAGTCCAAAAGAAGAAGACGAAAAAGAAATAATAGAAGAAATAAATCGCTCAAGCGCAGATATCTTATTTGTAGCATATGGAGCCCCAAATCAAGAATCATGGATAGCGAAAAACTTGCCAAAATTAACTTCCGTAAAGGTAGCAATCGGTGTTGGCGGAGCATTCGACTTCATTGCCGGCATCAAAAAAAGAGCCCCAAAAATATTCAGGAAGATAGGACTAGAATGGCTAATAAGGCTTATTCAAGAGCCAAAACGAATCAAAAGAATATGGAACGCAGTAATCAAGTTCCCCTACGAAATAATAAAGAAAACAAAATAAATTATTTCTTTTTGGGTGCAACCTTCCCAGCATTCATTTTCTTATCTATAAACATCTCTATGTAAGGACGAATCTTCTCTACGATAAATTCAATAGCCATAAGAGGTTGAGCTATTGTCGTGTGAATTTTAGCAACAGTAGTCTTGATTTCCTCACTAACATGCGAAAAATCACGAAGAATTAAAATCGCATAAAAAAGCGTAATACATAAAAATATGACAAGAACAAGGAAACCTATAGCCAACGAGATATTCAAAATATCTGCAGAAGTTGAAAACATAGGAAAAAGATTAAGGAGATAAAACCAAAAGAATAATAACTCAAATAATCAGCTTCTTCAAGACTTCATTTACCATTTGGGGATTCGCCTTACCTCTTGATTTTTTCATAGCCTGACCGACAAGAAACGCCATCGCCTTATCTTTCCCCGCTTTAACATCCGCAACAGGCCCTGCATTCTCCGCTATAACTTCATTACAAACACGTTCAATTTCCGAAGTATCAGAAACTTGCATCAGCCCCTTCTCCTCAACAATTTGAGAAGGAGAAACCCCATTTTCATACATATCATCAAACACCTCACCCTTCGCAGTATTATTTGAAATAACATTTGAACTAACAAGTTTTATTAATTCTGCCATCATTTCCGGAGAGATTTTTTGCTGACTTATTTCAACTAAATCTTCCTTTAATTTTGCAATCAAAATTGTAGTAATAAAAGAAGCCGCCTTTTTCGCATCTTCACAAATCTCAACAACTTTCTCAAAATAAGCAGCCATTATTGGATCATCTGAGAGTATTCTCGCTTCATCCTCAGAAATTCCGAAATCTTCTGTATATTTTTTTCTCTTAACATTTGGCAACTCAGGCAAATTTTTCTTTATTTCCGAAACCAATTTTCCATCCAAAACAAGAATAGGCAAATCAGGTTCTGGAAAATACCTATAATCATCACTTTCCTCCTTATCTCTCATGAAATATGTTTCTTTCTTTTCATCATTCCACCCCATCGTAATGGGAGATTTTAAAGAATTTCCCTCTTCCCATGCACTAATTTGTCGAGCAATTTCATAATCAATCGCATTCTCAAGCATCTTAAAAGAATTCAAATTCTTTATTTCAGCACGTGGATAAAGTTTTGTTTCTCCTTTTGGTCGGATAGAAACACTCGCATCAAAACGCATCATCCCCTTCTCCATATCCGCATCACTACTTCCAACGTAACGAACTATCTTCTGAATCTCTCGAGCATAAGCCGAAGCTTCCTGTGCATTATGCATGTCAGGCTCAGAAACAATCTCCATAAGCGGCGTCCCCGCCCTATTGAAATCGACCAAAGATCCGTCACGAACATGCGTCAATTTTCCGGCATCATCTTCCAAATGCAAACGCGTAATCCCAACCCTAACCTTCTTCACATTATTTTCGCCATCACGAATTTCAACCTCTATAAAGCCATTTTTCGACACAGGCTCATCATATTGAGAAATCTGAAATCCTTTTGGATTATCGGGATAAAAATAATTTTTTCTATCAAATTTTGAATGCAACTGAATTTCACAATTAAGAGCAAGCGCAGCACTTACCCCTTTTTTCACAGCCTCTTCGTTAACAACAGGAAGCTGACCCGGAAACCCCATGCAAATAGGACAGGCATTTATATTTGCCTCTTTATCAAAAGAATCATTATCGCATCCACAAAACATTTTAGTTTTTGTAGACATTTGTGCGTGAATTTCTAGTCCTATAACAACTTCAAATTCCATATAAATTAGTTAACGAACAAGATAATAAACAGATTTCTTCAAATCGGCAATAGAACCATTATTCTTCAAAACATCATCAACCCTTGAAGGGTTTTTTATAGAAAATTCTTTTTTCCTATTTTCACGTTCAACCCAAATCACTTTATTCACAATTTTACCAAACTTCTTTTCGTCAAAATAAACAGCTTCAATAACGATATTTTCCTTACCGGAAGCCAAATATTTATCAATAAGTTCTATAATTTTTTTATAAACCAAGGGATGCATTAACTTATTTAATCTTTCAATATTCTTAACATTTTCCAAAGCAAGTTTTTTCAATTTCATCCTACAAACATTCCCCTGCTTATTTAAAAATCTTTCTCCAAAATTTTTAACGATCAAAGTCTCTCCATCATTCCCGGATTTATAAAGTTCATGAACAATCTTATCCGCATAGATACACGAAAAACCTTTCTCTTTTAGAAATTTCATAACGAGAGATTTACCACTCCCCTGCCCTCCTGTAAGCCATATAATCATAATTTTGCCCCTAAATCATTCAATGCTTTTTTGTAAGAATGCAATGCCATCCTAAAGTTTTTTTCTGAAATTTCAACCATTTCATGAGCTATAGAATTTCGAACTTTATGCGCCGCCCAAACAGCATTGATATCAGAAAAAAGTTTACCAGCACGCTTTAATTTTTCACCCAAAGACCCTTCGTATCCTTTTTTATGCAAAGCATAATCAAGTAATTTGTCAGCATCCAAAATTGCTTCCTTGGGATGAGAATGGAACATGTCTATTATTCTTATCCAATGAGATTTTATATATTGAAGCGTTTTATCTTCAAACACAGAACTTCTTTTTTTCAAAAAAATCAAAAAGAAAACAAAGAAAAAAGTAACAACAAAAACCAAAATCATAATGCCAAGAAAATTTTGTATAATCATTTATCTTTCTTAGGAATTTTTATCTTATCATTATGCACATTATAAGCAATCATGTCAGACAGCATACCTTTGAGCATCTGATGATCTCTAACGCTCCTATCATAAACATATTTTTCCTGATATCTCATTATGAGTCTTTCAAGTTTTTTAGGAGAAGCGGCCTCCTGAAGAATAATAGAAATTTGAGCCCCCATTTTATCTATTTGAATATCGCCATAATTAAAAATTGTTTGCAAAACCCCCCTAATAGAATAAGAAACACCTTCAATCATATGATATTCAATACGCTTTGACGTAAAATCCAATAAACCATTCCTCATAACTTCAACAACTCCAGCGTTAGTAAGCAACCACACGTCAAAATACCAGTCTAAAAAATGATAACACCAACCAAAAAGACCAATCAATCCCCAAATAATAAATACAAAAAACATTTTTGGAAAAAGAAAATAAAGCGCAATTGGAGCCAAAATCCCAAAAGCGGAAACTTTTGCCGTAGTAACCTTCAAAACAATCGGATGTTTATGAGCAACATACAAAATCTTCTCACCCTCATCGAGGTACCTCCCAAATAAATATTGCTTAAAATTCATAAGAACAAAAATTACACTGATAATTATAAATCGTTACAGGTCCTATTGTAAACACAAAGCAAAAATTATAAGATGATATAGCTGCCATAAAAGCCTATGAATAAAAAATTAAAAAACATTCTACTTTGGATATTTGATCTGGGAATAAATCTCGGAGTAATCGCAATATTAGTATTTGTTATACAAAAATGGCTTATAGCTCCATTCGACGTATCCGGAGCCTCCATGTGCGACACTTTCAATTTAGTTGAAGAAAAATGTCAGACAGGATATGGAGAAAAAATAATAATAAACGAAGCAACATACCTTTTTAATGATCCTGTTCGCGGAGATGTCGTAGTGTTCAGACCACATGAAGACGAAGATAGATATTTTATAAAAAGAGTCATAGGCCTACCTGGAGAAACAGTACAAATAAAAAATGGCGAAGTCTACCTCACAGATAAAGACGGCAAAGAAACACACAGATTAAACGAAGATTATTTAAACGAAAACAATAAAGGAAAAACAACCGCATACTTCAGCGATTTTGCGACATTCGAAGTTCCGGAAGGAAGTTATTTTCTAATGGGAGACAATCGCAGAGAAAGCACAGACGGAAGAAGCTGTTTCATGCAATCAATAAATGAATCATGCAAAAATTCTCCGGAAAAAGCATTCGTCAAAAAAGAAATGATAAGAGGAAAAGCATTCGTAGCATGGTGGCCTCTTCAAAACATGAGATTCATCAAAATGCCGACATATCAAACAAATTCAGAATCTCTGGAAGAAAAATAAGATTCCAATAAAACCACAATAGCGACAAGTAAGAGTCCTGACCACCAAGTAAGAACTCTCATCATTTGAAATGCAAAACAAAAAATGGTAACAACACTTAAAAGAAGCGCCTGTCTAAAAGAGACACCAATGTGTTTATAAAAAATTTCATTTCGATAAAGCCACAATCTAAAATAAAAACCAAAAACCGTAAAAGTACAAACGAGCGCAATAAACAAAGTGATAAAGAAAAACGACAAAGCAAGCCCCATTGATTCATAAGGACTAATTTTGTTAATCACAACAATAAAGCCAAGCCAAGCCATTATTCCGGCAAATCCTATTATCGAGATATATTTATTATAAGACATTTTTTTCTTTTTTTACCTGCTTTAGAATCAAAGGAATTTTTTCAAAATCTTCAAAAAGAGTAACTTTCTTTCTAGGATCATACAACGCAACGGCTGGATGATAAAGAGGTAAATACGCTTGTCGTTCATTCCAAGCACTTTTTGCACTCTTTGGCTGACCATGAACTTCGGAAATTTTCAACCCGGGCAAAAATCGCCCCATAGAATGCCTTCCAAGCGTAACCACAAGAAGTGGTTTAATAATTTTCACCTGCTCATCAAGATACGGCCAACAAGCCGCAATTTCCTCAGGCAAAGGATCCCTATTATTTGGAGGCCTACACTTCACCACATTCGCTATAAAAACATCCTCACGACTAAGCCCAATACTCTTAATCAATTCAATCAAAAGTTTTCCCGCCGCCCCGACAAAAGGCTTACCCTGCAAATCCTCATCTCTACCGGGCCCTTCACCTATAAACATAATTTCCGCATTATAGCTACCATCTCCAGGCACAGAATGAGTCCGCCCTTTATGCAAAGGACATTTCTTGCAAACATTAATCCGATTAATAATATCTTCAGTTAACGTCATAAACAGGCTCTTTATCAAAAACAATAGTAAGAATAAATAACCCCAATAGAATACAAATCAAAACAAAAAGATAAATAAAAATATGTCCAAACAATAAATCAAAAATCCCTGGGATAGTTTTTATAGGCAAGAGAGTCGGAACAAAAATAGAAGCGGTAAACAAAACAAGAGAATTCAAAAATCCCAATATAATCCATTTCAAAATACGGATAAAAGGCCTAAAAACAAGCAATCCACCAATAATAAGCAACACAACCAAAAGCGCCACATAAGCATAAAAGATAGTATAAGCAAGATCAAAAATTACAGATCCATTAATAGTCGGCAAATTCACAGAAAAAGTAAATTGGCTCGGAATTTGCGAAAATAATTTCCTATCAAAAGTAGCCTTGAATTGCCTGACAAAATCACCCTTAGACACACCACTTGGAATACATCTCGGATTCTCAGGAACATAAACAGAAGAATCGATACAAATATTTAAATTTTCCGCTAAATGACTGGCAAATTCCTCAGAAATCAAATTTCTTTTTTTAGTAAAAACACTCAAATCAATATTAAATTCACGATTCCCTCCAACTTTTATAGCCTCACCAACTTGATCTCCTAAATCAGAGACAACTGGTTTAAATTCAGCAGATGTAAAATATTTTTTTATTACATCAGAAACATATTCAGACGAAAAATTTTCCGGAAGATTTCCTTCCAAATAATTTGGCAATTCAGCTATCGCCAAATCATAAGAATAAGCAACAAATTTATCACTGGTATAAAAATCTTTATTAAAAACAGTTAAATAAAGGGCAATAATGGTATAAAACAAAGTTGCCAAAACAACGAAAATAGACAAAACAGTCCCTGCTAAAAATTTTCTAATCATAAGAAAATTCTAGCAATAATCATCAGAAATCCAAAGTCTTTTTATTTGAATCTTCATCCATAATAAAATATCTAACATCTTCTACAAGTTTTCCCTTCATAGAAAATCCTGAAGCTTTCGGATGACCTCCTCCTCCAAAATCAGCAACAACCTTTGATAAATCCAAATCATCAAGACGTGTCCTAAAAGAACCTTTTACATTCCCCCTTCGATCTTCATTCAGTAAAACTGCAAAACGCGTCCCAGGCACCATATTGAGGTAATCTATAACTCCTGACAATTGATCCGGCGAAGCATCGCAAGAAGCATATTCATCTTCTTTTATAACAGAAACGAGAACATCATCAGGCGTCTTGAAAGCTTTTTCCAAGACACGTCCCCATAATTTAAGTCCGTTAACAGTATTTGATCTAAACAACGACTTCACAATAATTTTAAAATCAGCTCCTCTCGAAATCAAATCTGAAGCTATTTCAAAAACTTCTTTAGACGTATTTGAATGCATAAAACTGCCGGTATCTCCGTACACTCCAGAGAGAAGACAGGTCGCCATATTTTCATCAATTTCAACCCCAAGAAATTTAAAAAATCTGTAAATAATTGTAGTAGCCGAAGATGCCAAAACATCAACAATATTCACAGTTCCAAAATTATCATTCGAAGCATGATGATCTACATTCAAAATCGGAATCCCAGAACTAAATAAATCAGAATATTCCACTTGAAAATTTGTCATATAAGATGCACCACAATCTACAAAAACAATATAATCAAAATCCTTCAATTCAAATTTATCAACATATTCACCAATAAAAGGCAAAAATGAAAAAACTTTTGAAGGCTTATCTATACACGCAAGAGTAACGTTTTTCCCCACTTTTCCAAGCCAAATTTTAAAAGCAATCGCCGCACCAAGCGTATCACCATCAGGCTTCCTATGCGAAAGCACAAGGACATTACTTGCCTTCATTAAACCATTATTTGCCTCTTCAAACAATTTCGTCATTTTTGTTTCAGGATTTAATTAGTTCTAAAAGAATAAACTATACACCAAAATCAAAATAAATCAAGTCGTTTTTAATGAGGATATGATAAGCGGATATGATAATATAAACATCATGAAAATAGTATTTTTTGGAACACCGGAGTTCGCAGTCCCAACACTAGAATCTTTATCTAAAGAGATGGAGATTTTATTTGTAGTCACTCAACCAGACAAAAAAGTGGGCAGAAAACAAATATTGACTCCACCACCAATAAAAATATCCGCACAATCATTAGGACTAAAAATCATTCAACCAAGAAATAAAAAAGAACTTAGAGAAAACTTAAAAAATATAAAAGCTGATTTTTTCGTTGTATTAGCCTTCGGAATGATACTCGAAAAAGATATTTTGAATATTCCAAAACACGGATGCATAAATATTCACGCTTCATTGCTTCCAAAATACAGAGGCGCATCCCCTATTCAAGAAACACTTCTAAATGGAGATAAAAGCACAGGGGTAAGCATTATGAAAATGGAAGAGAAATTGGATCAAGGCCCCGTATATTTACTCCAAAGAATAGAAATAGAAGATTTAGATGATTTAGAAACCTTAAGCAAAAAATTGCAGACACTAAGCGCAAAAATCGCTCCTCCTGTATTAGTAGATATCGCAGAAGGCACACTTTCTCCCCTCGCACAAATTGAATCAAAAGCAACATACTGTAAAAAAATAGAAAAAAAAGACGGGGAAATAAATTGGGATTTAGATGCAGAAAAAATACACAACATGATTAGAGCATATAATCCATGGCCATCGGCTCACACAAAATTCAAGGACAAAGAAATAAAAATATTCGAAGCAAAACTTGAAAAAAAAGAAGAAAACACAAAACGGGGAAAATTTTTTATTGAATCCGGCGTACTGAAAATTTCAGCAAAAAACGGGAACATTCTTCCTGAAAAACTTCAAATTGAAGGCAAGAATTCGATGTCAGACAAAGAATTCTTAAACGGATATAAAGCACAGATAGAAAGCCAAAAAAGCGCCTGACCTTGATAGAGCGTAAACAAGTAATGATCAAAAGACCCCAAGACTAAAAGCATAAAACATATTACTATAAAAAAAGGATTCTTTGTCTTAAAAGAATAGACAAATAAATACACAAATAAAGAAACTAGCGCCACAAAACCAATCATTCCAAGCTCGGCAAGAGAAAGAACAAATATATTATGAACGGGTTGAATCTCCCATGGAGACAATTTTAAAATGGAAAAATTCTGCATAACATCAGTAAAATTCCCGACTCCGACGCCAAAAGGATTTTGGAAAAACATAGCAAAACCTATAACCAAATACATAACTCTATACCTCAAAGACTCGACATCTATAGAATTAATTCTCTCAATAAATAAAGGAAAACCCTTAATTAAAAAAAGGAAAAGCATAGCGCATCCCAAAATAAGTAACGAAATCTTTAATAATTTCCATCTATTAAGTTTTTTCAAAACAAAAAGTGAAAAGATGAAAGAACCTATTACAAAAGCGATAAGCCCAGTTCTGGAAAAAGTTAAAAACAGAGCAATCAAAAAAACTGAAATAAAAAAAGAAGATATTTTTGAAAAACTTCTGAACAGATACATAATCGAAAAAATTGCAAAGACCAAATAACCGGCAAAAATATTTGGATGAGGGAATGTGCCATAAGAACGCAAAAATTTCATATTCATAAAATCAACTTTAGCGACACCAAGAATGTGAGAATTGATGACAGGCTCGCCAAAAAACCGAAGACCAAGAGATTCCTGCAAAACATATTGAGAGATTCCAATCACAGCTTCTAAAAACATAACTGAACAGAAAATAATCAAAACTTTCCTCATATCAATTGTTTTATTTACAACAAAAAGATAAACGACAAAAAATTCAAAAAATCTTAGAATATAGAAGATAGAATTCGTGAAATTTTCAGAAAAAGAAAGGGAAAGACAAAAAGATAAAAAGAAAAAACAAAGAAAATAAAAAATCTTTTTATCTCCAATCGCAAACTTTTCCGAAAACATAGGTTTATCCGATAAGAAAAGATCCAAGCCAAAAAACACAAAACCCAGAACAAGCATAACGTCAGATAAATACAAAAAATGACTAAGATATGGATTAAAAAAACCAACATCATAAACATCCGAAACAAATAAAAGAACATCTACCTGCAACGGCAAAAAAGCAAAAAACAGATAGAAACAAATTTTATAAAGTCTTTTCAGCATCAACAAAACTTGGGATTAAAGCAATTCTATGGTAAATTTAAAGCCAAAATAAATCAAATATGTTTACAGGAATAGTACAAAAACAAGGAAAAATAATCGCCATAAAAAAAGAGAACAAAGCTTGGAAATTTAGAGTAGAAGCAAATAATTTTCCAAAAGACATCAAAAAAGGTGATTCAATAGCGGTAAACGGAGTTTGCGCAACAATAGTGGATTTTGAAAAAAACAAATTTGCATTTGAAGCGATCGAAGAAACTTTAAAAAAAACAAATTTTAAAAAACTCAAAAAAGGATCCGTCGTGAATCTAGAAAAATCAATAAAATGGAACGAAAAAATAGACGGACATTTTGTTCAAGGACATGTAGATGAAACAGGAAAAATCTTAAACATAAAAAACGACAAAAAAAGAACAAAAATAACTATTTCATTATCCAAAGAAATGAGACCTTTTGTGGCCTACAAAGGCTCTATTTCCATAAACGGAATATCTCTAACTATATCCGAAGTCGAAAACAAAAACTTTAGCGTCGACATAATCCCCCACACATTAAAAAACACGAATTTATGTCAGCTCAAAAAAAATGATATAGTTAACCTTGAAGCCGACATGATCGCAAGATATCTTCACAAAATAATAACAACAAAATGAGCAAAAAAGGCCTAGATAACGCGCTAAACGTAAACGGAGAAAAATTAAAAATTGCAATAGTCCTCCCCTATTTCAACGAAAAATATGGACTTGAAATGTTAGAAAACACAAAAGAAGAATTACTAAAAAATAACGTAAAAGAAAAAAACATAAAATTATTCAGATGCGCAGGTGCACTAGAAATCCCATTCACATGCAAACAAATAATTGAAAAATACAACCCCGATGCAATAATCGCACTTGGCATAGTTATACGAGGAGAAACATCTCACTTTGACCTTGTCACACAAACAACACACAATGCAATTATGGACTTACAGATGACAAAAAAAACACCTATCTCTTTTGGAATCCTTGCGTGCGAAAACAAAAAACAGGTAAAAGAAAGAGTCGAAAAAAACAAATTAAATAAAGGAAAAGAATATGCCATCGCGGCACTTTTACAAGCAAATTTTAAATAAAAAAACATGGACATTCGAACACTAAAAGACATAGAAACCTTGGAAGATAAAAAAGTCCTTTTAAGAGTAGATTTCAATGTGCCAATAAACAAAACCACAGGAGAGATCGAAGACGACACAAGAATCGCAGAATCTTTGCCAACAATAAAATTTCTATCAGGAAAAGAAGCAAAAATCATCATAATGTCTCACCTCGGAAGACCGGACGGGGAAATCCAAGATGGCTTAAGACTAACAAAAATCGGAGAACATCTTTCAAAACTTCTAAACAAACCTGTAAAAAAATTAAATGAAGTATTAAGTGAAAATGTAAAAGCAGAAACAGAAAAAATGCAAAACGGAGAAATTATTTTGCTTGAGAACATGAGATTCAGAAAAGAAGAAGAAGAATGTGAACCAAATTTCACAAAAGAATTGGCATCATTGGGCGAAATTTTCGTAAATGACGCATTTGGAACAGCACACAGAAAACATGCGTCTACAACAGGCTTAGCTGATTTCTTACCTGCATATGCAGGACTTTTAATGGAAAAAGAAATAACAGAACTTTCAAAAGTTTTAGAAGAAACACCTGCAAAACCAATCACAATGATTTTTGGAGGTGCAAAAATAGATACGAAAATCGGCATAATACAGCACTTTTTAGACAAAGCGGATTATTTCTTAATAGGAGGCGGACTCGCAAATACATTCCTATTCGCAAAAAGCATAAACATCGGAGATTCGCTTTGTGAAAAAGACAAAGTAGATATCGCAAAACAAATAATAGAAAAATTAAATTCAAGAAAAAACGCACTAAATCTACCGACAGATGTAGTCGTAGCAAAAGAACTTTCAAACGAAACACAAGCACAGGAAGTGGCCATAGGAAGCCTTCCGGAAGGAATGAAAATTCTCGATATTGGTTCAAAAACAGCAGAACATTTCAGCGAAATAATAAAAAAATCAAGCACAGTAATTTGGAATGGACCTGTTGGAGTTTATGAATTCAAACCTTTCATGAATGGCACAAAACAAGTTGCACAAGCCATCGCAGAGAGCGAATGCGTCTCAATAATCGGTGGCGGAGACACAGCTGATGCAATAAAAAAACTAGGAATCGCACAAAAAAAATTCACACACATCTCAACAGGTGGAGGCGCATGCATAGAATTTTTATCAGGAGACAAACTTCCGGGGATAGAGATTCTAAGAAAATAAAACATTTACTTCGAAACAATCTCCTCTTGAATTTCCTTAATCTTTTTCACTGTCTTTATACTGAAAAAATCAGAGACCATATCGCTAAATACATAGACACTATGCGCAATAAAATAAGCCGCAAACACATCTATCGAATAATGAATATGCATAAGAAGAACAGTAATAGTCATTAAAATCGCCACAACAAAAAACACCCATCTAAATCTCGTCCCCTTGAAAAGAAGAAATGCAATAAAAGGAACCGCCACATGTCCGGAGAAAAACAAATCATTTCTAAACAAAAACTTTGAAGCCACCATCGCCCCGGGAAGAGATTCATCATAGAAAAACCCAACCGGTGGCCCAACATGCGTAAGCAATATAAAAAATGCACGAACAACATATAAAAGACCAAAAGTTTTAAAAATAAAAGGCCCCTTCGAAGGCTTAAACAAAAACGAAAAAACAACTATCAAAACAATCGTCAAATACATCCCCCAAGAATAAAAAAACTCAAGATTATAAGTCTCAATTCTATTCAAAATAAAATCTCCAACAGACACGTAAGCCCCAGCAGAATCATTATAAACACTGGAAATATTGTTTAAATAAAGCCCAAAAATAAAAAACAAAACTCCTACAATTAACGACAAAAAATAATATTTATTGCTCAAAGCATCTCTCCAATTCTCAACGACTTCGATTTTTAATTTTTTCAAAAACATAACATTAATTTAAACTCCATTTCCTTATTTTTTCCTCTACTTCATCAACTTTCTTCGCATACCTTTCTTTGGAAACTCTCAACAATTTTTGGACGCGAACATCGTCAGAGATATTACCAGAAGGCGGTAAAGTAGACAAAGAGAAAGTTTTCGAAGGCATGCCGTCTATAAGAAGTCTCATATAAGCATTATATTTGCTAAGCGAAGCTAAATCGGCAGGCAAAACCTCCTCTCCAAATTGCTGAGAAATGTATTCACCATCCTCATATCCGACCTGAAAAGATAGAATACTTCCGACATTCCCAAAAACAGCATCTTTAACTTCATCAGGTAATTGCGAAATATACTGATTCGCGATTGTAAGATTTAATCTATATTTCCTAGCCTCAGACAAAATAGTCGCAAAAGAATCCGTCGCAAAATTTTGAAATTCATCTACATACAAATAAAAATCCTTACGATCTTTTTCTTTTATATCAGCCCTTCCCATCGCATCGATCTGAAATTTCGTCACAAACATCGACCCCAAAAGCGCCGCACTATCCTCCCCCACTTTTCCTTTCGAAAGATTTATCAAAACAATTTTTCCGTTATCCATCAAAAATCTAAAATCAACAGTACTCTTAACCTGTCCAACAATATTTCGAATAATATTCGTCGAAAGAAACTGCCCAACCTTATTCATAATCGGCGAAATAGCCTCTATCCTTAGCCGTTCCTGCATCTTTCCAAATTCATCAGTCCAAAACTTTTTCACAACAGGATCTTTTATTTTTGCAACAATTTTTCCCCTAAAATCATCATCCGAAAGCATTCTCGTTATCCCAAGCATAGTCATTCCTTTCGCTTCCAAAAGCGCCAAAACAGTATTTCTCAAAATATGTTCAAGTCTCGGGCCCCAACTCTCCGCATAAAGTTTTTTAAAAATCCCAACGATTCCACTGCAAACAATCGCCCTCTTACTATCATCCCCATCCTCAAACATATTAAATCCCACAGCATAATTTTTATCCGAAGGATCAATCAACACAACATCATTCGTACGATTCGCGGGAATTCTTTTCAAAACATTTTCAATAAGATCTCCGTGCGGATCAATAAGCCCAACCCCACGCCCCACAACAATATCG
This sequence comes from Candidatus Peregrinibacteria bacterium CG_4_10_14_0_2_um_filter_38_24, assembly GCA_002792535.1. Taxonomy (GTDB): domain Bacteria; phylum Patescibacteriota; class Gracilibacteria; order UBA1369; family LOWO2-01-FULL-3; genus UM-FILTER-38-24. The sequence continues at coordinate 35,621 of PFOM01000019.1, forward strand.
GAAACAACCATATTTTCCATCAAAACACTTTTCCCCATACCGGTTTTCCCGACAATATACATATGTCTTCTGCGATCTTCAGCTTTTATCCCAAAATTCTGAATCATCCCCCTAAAATTCGTCCTTCCCAAAACTGTAACATCTCCAGAATTGGAATCCACCAACGGCAAATCAGCCGGCGGTTCAAGTTTTTTACTTGTCACCCAATAAATCAAAGGAGTTTTCACAGAAACATTCGGCAAATGAAAAATAGTCGCAAGTTCTTCGTTATTTAAAGCCATTCCATCAACAATTTCCCTTTTCTCATAAAGTTCCCTAGCCTCTTCCCCATAAACAAAATTTCCGACTTCGAACCCGTTCAAATGAGGAAAATTAAATTGCTTAAAAGCCCCAACCAATTCAGTAAGTTTCACCTTAGCCACTTCCTCATTTTTACGTTTTGGTAAATAAAAAATACGAATAGAAACGTCGAAAAGTGGACGAACAACTTTATCAATAGCCGCATCAATATTACTTTCCCGATCATGAGATTTTGACGTAAGCTCCTCAAGCGAAGCCTGCTCATTTTTCCCAACTTTTGCATTCACAAAGAATCCATGTAGCCAAAATAGGAAATAAAACGGGAAAAGCACAATTTTAGGCCAAATTTTGCGTGTTATAAAAGCTCTCGCATACAAAATCTCCAAAGATTCGATATGTCCGAAAATTCCATTATCCAAAATCTTCACACATTTTACAAAAATATTTCTCCACTTGTCAGGCAAAGGAGTTGAAACAATTTGAATCCAGACTTGATCATTTATATCCGCTAACTTAACTAAAGAAGAAGTAATCCCCGCAATCGGATCAACAGCAATTTTAGCAAGCCTATCCTCAAATTGAGAATATCTTTTTATAGGATAGACGTCGCTATTTTTCATTTTCAATTCAACCATCACCCCGTTTTCCTCATTCTTACATTTTTTCACATAATCCTCTCTGGCCTCAATCTCCGCATCCGGATATTGCGCATAGATTTGGCTCTCAACCAAGTCCACCATTTTCCCAGACAATGTGACGAAAAACCTTATACTCCTGCCAATATTCGCTATCTCAAAACTTACAATCTCTTTCGAAAAAGCATGCAAAGTCGCGAAAATTTGTTCGGCGACGATAGGACCGGATTCATTATCTTTTGGAACCTTTATTTGTAAAACAACTTTATCCTTCATAAGCTAAAGCCTATCAAAATACCGTTGAAGAGTGACCTGCGCCGCATAAGCATCATCCGCAGTCCCCCGATTAACAATCCCCTTTTCCCTTAAATCTTTGAAAACATCCTGAGCTTCAAAAGAACTAAGTCTCTCATCAAACAAAACAATTTCCACCTCTTTCGGCAAAACACCACCAAGAGCTTTCTGAAATTTCTCAACTTCCCTCATCATAAAATTCTTTTCTCCCTCCTCCATATTGAGAGGATATCCCAACACAACCAAACTCGCTCCATATTCAAAAACGATATCAACAACATGCTCAGCAGCTTTTTCTGTACCTTTATTTTCAAAAACCTCCTTCGCAAAAGCCATTTTCATCTCCAAACTACCGGTCGCGACACCGATTCGTTTTTTACCATAATCTATACATACAGCCTTCCCATCAAACATAAGGAAGATTTATTTATTTCTTCTCCTCAACAATTACCTTGATAGTCGCCTCAGCCCCTTCAGCAATATGAACAAGAACATCATGTTCACCAACTTCTTTGATTGGTTCTGATTTAATATATGAAGGCTCAAGTTTTACGTTTGTTTGTGCTAAAACAGCATCAACAATCTCATCAACTGAAAGACCTCCGTAAAGCTTTCCTTTCGAAGTGATTTTCTTGGAAATATTAATAACAATTCCCTTAAGTTTCTTGACCACTTCTTTGGCATTTTCGACCAATTGTTCTTTCTTCATGATAAGCTTAGCTTTTCTTGATTCCTGAACCTTAAGAACACTTGCGTCAGCCATAATAGCTAATCCCTCAGAAAGTAGAAAATTTGTGAAATATCCAGTTTTGACATTCACAATATCCCCCCTATATCCTAATTTTTTGACATCTTTATTTAATAAGACTTTCATTGTTTTTTTGATTAAAGGCCATATATAAATACCTAATAATTGACATAAAGTAAAGAGAAATTTGCCCTATCTCTCAAATTTCCACTCCCCTATATTAAAAAACCTATCTGAAGCGAATGTAGCACCCTCCATCAAAATACCGGAAACTTTGCTATCCGTAGCATAATAATAAACAGGCCTATAAAGAAAAACGGCAGGTACTTCATCTCTTATGAAAGTAGCAATCTGAGCCACCTCTTTATTCCTTTTTTCTTGATTAAACACAGATCTTACATCTTCAATCAAGCTATCAACAGCAAAACTCTTATAATCCGAGAAATTCTGCCCTGTCGCATTTGCCTGAGAAGAATGCCAAAAAGAGTAAGTATCCAAATTATAACCAAGACTTTGTCCTACAAGAAGAATGTCATATTTACGCGTCATTATGCGAGTTTTAAAATCATCTGAAGATAAAAATTCAACATCTATCCCGATTCCAACCGCTTCCCAAGATTCCTTCAAAAATGAAACAGTAGCCTTAATTTCATCATATTGAGGAGTTCCCTCATCATAAAGCCTTGAAATCAAGTTCAATTTTAAAGCTTTACCATCTTTTCCATATCTGAAATCCTCAAGTTTCTCTCGCGAAAAAGTATATCCGGCATCTTTCAAAGCCCCTTCAGCCTCCGTTTTATCAGATTTATATCCCCATGCAGTTTGATCAAGCTCCATCATCGGCGTATCCACACGAACTTTGTCCTTCAAAATACCGCCATCCCCCACCAACTTATCCTTATCAATCGCTTTCTGAAGACCAATCCTAAGTTTTTTATTATCTTTTATAAGATCTTTACTCAAATTAAAAAACATAGCCGTATACTGAGGAAGTTCATAAGATAAAAGCTTAAATCTCAAATTTTCCTTAAACACATCGGCAACTCCACCGGTCACACGAGGAGAAACATTGTAAGAACTCATATTTTCCATCAATAAATCCGCAGTAGGATAAGCAATAATTCTCAAATTTTTAATTTCCGAAATTTGATTATAATAATAAGGACTTATAGTGAGCGTAATTTGCGTTCGCCCGTCAGGAAAAGATTCCACAGGACTCGTCACCATATAAGGCCCTGTCCCAACAGGAAGCTTATTAAATGTATGCTGAAGCAAATCATAAGACTTCACCCCATTAAGGATATGCTTCGGCAAAATTCCAGTCGTGAGATTCGTCGTAAAAAAAATATTAGGCTTTAAAAGCTTAAATTTTATAGTACTCTCATCTACTTTTTCAACAGTAACACCGTCAAAATTTGCCTTCAAAATCTCATTTGGGAAATCATTATCCATCACAATATCATGATATGTGAAATAAACATCATCGACAGAAAAAGCCTTTCCATCATGCCATTTTACACCGGTTTTAATCTTAAAAGTATACTCAGTTTTATTTTCATTCAAAGTCATCGTACCCATATCATCCACAACAGCTTTTTTCGAAGGGTCATATTTCATCAATCCGGAAAAAACCAAACTCGAAACATCTCTATCCGCATCATTATAATCCACAAAAAGCGGATTTATATTTTGTATCCCATTTTTAGCGACAATTCCCTCCGCATAAGTATTTGAAACTCCAAAACTGAAAAATCCATAAGGAAAAACCATCATTTTCAAAATCATTAACAAAAAAGCAAGCACACAAAGCACTGAAACGATCTTATCACCATAGGTATAAGACTTAAAAACCTTAATAATCCACTTTAAAAGCTTCATTAAGACTTCTTAAACAAAAAATAAGTAAACGATTGAGTTAGCGACAAAAAGAATACCAAGAACGATAGTAGCATGAAAAAGCACTTTCTCCGCTCCTCTTTTACTTGTATAAAAAGTTCCGCTTCCTCCAAATGTTGAAGAAAGTCCCGTTCCTCTTTGTTGTGTCAAAATAGCCACTGAAAGAAGAATCGAAAGCACAATCTGAACTGTTGTTAATATAGTTTGCATATTATTATTTTAAATTAAGTTAGATTAATAAGCCAATTTATAATTCCAAATACTACAGCACCTATAACATAACTGCCAAGATTTGGAAAGGTAATTGATACCCCCGAAAAATGTAAATAATTGATAATATAGGTCAGCGCCCACAAAAGAATTCCGTTGACAATCATGAAGAAAAGCCCTCCGCTAACAATCAAAATCGGCAAGATCGCCAATTTCAGAATAGGTTTCAAAACAAAATTAAGCAATCCGATGATAGCTCCCCCAAGTATAAAAAACTTAATTCCTCCAGTGTAAGTAACTCCGTCCACGAAATTAGTTATCACATATAGAGTGATACTATTTAACGCGATACTGATAAATGGAGAAAATAAAAATCCCATAATTTTAAGCTTTCTTAACGGCTATTTTAACATCATTTTCTTCTAATTGCACAACTTTTTCCTTGTCCCATTCTAAATTTCCACTCTGCTGAATTTCAATAGCCAACGTTTCATTTTTTATATAATCAGCAAATGCGCTTACAGCCTCGGCAATTTCCGCTGGAGCCTCAACCAAAACGTAAATCCTATCATCAACTTGGAAATCCGCCTCCTTTCTCATTTCCTGAATAAACCTGATTATATCACGGGCATATCCTTCTTTTTTAAGTTCCTCAGTAATAACAGTATCAAGCGCAACCGTTATTCCCCCCTCACTCTCAACATCGAATCCTTCTTTCCCTTTGAATCCGACAGAAACTTCATCATTTTGCAAAACAAATTGCTCAACTTTCACCTCTCCAGTTTCAAGCAGTTCAAAATCTCCAGCCTTTATTTTTTGAATAATAAATTGAACATCTTTACCGTATTTTGGCCCTAACGCCTTCGAATTTGGAGTTACAGTGTACTCTGCAATTTCACCGGCATCTTTCAAAATCTCAATATTTTTTACATTTAATTCCTCCAAAATAACATCCTTTTGATCAAATATAAGCTTTTCATCCATGCCCTTAGGTAAGGCCACGCTGACGGTCGCCAAAGGCTGACGAACTTTGATTTTCGCCTTGCTACGAACACTATGTCCAAGATTTACAACAGTTCTTACCAAATGGATTTCACCATTCAATTTTTCATCAATCAAATTTCCGTTGGGGACAGGCCAATCACAAAGATGTACAGATTTTTCACCGGTCAAATTTTTATAAATTTCATCAGAAATAAACGGCATAAATGGCGCCATAACCTTACATAGTTGAACCAAAACAGTATAAAGAGTTTGATACGCCTGTTTTTTATCTCCATCATTTTCACTCTTCCAAAACCTCCTGCGAGACCTTCGGACATACCAATTTGAAAGATTATCCAAAAAGTCCGAAATAGGCCTTACCGCTCGCGTCAAATTATAATCATCCATTTGCTCAGTCACAGTTTTTATCAATGTATTTAACTCAGATAAAATCCATTTATCCAATTTATTGTCAGGATAAAATTTATCGAATTCCTTATCCGCCTCAAAATTATCGATAATGGCATAAGTTACAAAAAAACTATAAGTATTCCATAAAGTTAATGTAACTTTTTTCACGATTTCATCTACATGGTCCTCGGAAAATCTCACATCCTCGGCCAAAGGCGCAGTCGAACTACACAAGAAATACCTCGTACTATCAACACCTTTTGTATCAAAAAGTAAATTTGGATCAGGATAATTTTTCTTTCTTTTTGAAAGTTTTTCACCATCAGCCGCAAGCAAAATTCCATTTACAATCACATTCTTAAACGCGGGTTTATCGAAAAGAATTGTCGCCAAAACATGAAGCGTATAAAACCATCCACGTGTCTGATCCAAGCCCTCCGCGATAAAATCCGCAGGGAAATTTTCCTCAAATTCTTTTTTATTTTCAAAAGGATAATGCAATTGCGCATAAGGCATCGATCCACTCTCAAACCAACAATCAAAAACATCCGGAATTCTCTTCATCGTATCTCCACATTGTCCACATTTTATCGTAACTTCATCAATGTAAGGTTTATGCAAATCAAGTTCTCCTTTATTCGTAGGTGTTTTTCCACCTGACAAATTTTTCAGTTCCTCAATCGAACCAACACAAGTCATTTCTCCACAATCACATTCCCAAACCGGAATCGCACACCCCCAGAATCTATTTCTCGAAATACCCCAATCTCTGGCTTGCTCAAGCCATTTCCCAAAACGTCCATCTTTAATATGATCAGGTTGCCAATGAATTTTTTCATTATTATTAAGTAACTTATCGCGAATTTCACTGACCCTTATAAACAAAGATCTCGTCGCATAATTCAAAAGCGGCGTATCGCATCTCCAACAATGTGGATAACTATGTCGATAATTTTCTTTTTTAAACAATAGTCCTTTGTCATCCAAAAATTTCGCAACATTTCCGTCCTGACCTTTTACAAATTTTCCTGCAAAATCCTTAACTTCAGGATTGAAAGTTCCATCCATCGCAACATGCTGAATAATTCCAAAACCTTTTTCTTTTCCAAGGTTATAATCATCCTCACCAAACATCGGCGCAATATGCACAACTCCGGTACCATCCTCAGTCGTCACAAAGTCCGCCAACGCGATACTATAGAGCTCGCCCTCGATTTCCGCTTTCAAATAATAATCAAAAAGAGGCTCATAATGTTTCCCCTCTAAAGCTTTTGGATCAATATCGCAAACAATCACATGACTTCCTTCAGCAAAAACTTTTTCGACAAGATTTTTCGCCAAAATATATGTACCAACTTCGATTTTTTTCGGATCAACATTTTCCGCTTTCTCTTCAGGTTTCATCAATGATCCGACAACTTTCACATACTCAATTTCAGGCCCAAACGCCAAAGCCACATTTCCTGGAAGCGTCCAAGGAGTGGTTGTCCAAGCCAAAACATAGATGCTCTCCTTTTCAGCCCCAATCGCGTTCAGTGCATCTTCTTTTAGTTTAAATTTCACAATTGCAGATAAATCCGTGACATCTTTATACCCTTGAGAAACCTCAAAATTTGAGAGTGGAGTCTCACATCTTGGACAAACATGCATCGCCTTATATCCGGAATAAACCATTTTTTTATCCCAAATTTGTTTGAAAATCCACCATATCGATTCCATGTAATTATTGTCCAACGTCGCATAGCTATCACCAAAATCGACCCAACGACCAATTCTTTTAAGCGTCTCTTCCCATTCTTTTGTGTACTTGAAAACAGATTGTCGACACTTTGAATTAAAATTTTCTATACCAAAGTCGACGATAGCTTTTCTTCCGGAAAGTTCGAGTTCTTTTTCTATTTCGTATTCAACAGGAAGTCCATGACAATCCCAACCATTCGTTCTTGGCACATACAAGCCCTTCATCGTCCAATATCTAGTGATCGCATCCTTCAAAACATTCGCCAAAATATGACCGTAATGTGGCAACCCATTTGCAAACGGAGGCCCGTCAAAAAACACAAATTTTTTATTGTCTTTTCTTTTTTCAATAGATTCTTCAAAAATTTTATCGTTATTCCATGTCGTTAAAATTTCCTTTTCCATCTGAGGAAAACTCTGCTTTGGATCTACCTTCTTGAACATATATTTATATTTTAAAAAACAGAAAAATTCTACTCTAAAAGAGTAAAAACTTAAAGCAAAAAATGAATTCCTTGACGGAATCAAACAAGATAACCAACATCATCCGCATCCACCGCCACAACTGCCACAACCTCCATCACCACATCCGCCCAAGCCTTCGCTTGATTTCAGCTCGTATTCATCGACAAGTTTTGTCGCAAGCCCGACGTATTTTTCAGGGGTAAGATCTAGCAAAGTTTTCTTATCTTCGGCTTTTATTTTCAATTTCTTAATAAAACTTTGTACAATAGTTTTCGAGATTCCACCTTTTCCACGAGTCAATTCTTTTAGTTGTTCATAAGAATTTTTTACCAAATTTTTCCTCATTACGACTTGAATTGGTTCAGCCAAAACCTCCCACCTATCTTTCAAATCATCTTTTATTACATCTTTCTTGATTTCACATTTTGCAATTCCTTTTATAGTGCTCTTGTAAGCCAAAATCGAGTAAGCAAATGCAGATCCGATATTTCGTAAAACAGTAGAATCAGTCAAATCTCTTTGCATTCTTGAAATAGGAAGTTTCTCAGACATATGAGACAAAAGCGCATTTGCAAGTCCGAGATTTCCCTCACTATTTTCAAAATCAATTGGATTCACTTTATGCGGCATTGTAGAAGATCCAACCTCACCGGCAATCGTTCTCTGACCAAAGTATCCAAGACTAATATAAGTCCACATATCACGGTCAAAATCGAGCAAAATTGTATTTAATCTTTTAACAGAGTCAAAGACGAAAGCGAAACCATCATGAGGTTCGATTTGTGTTGTATAGGCATTAAAACTCAAGCCCAAAGATTCAACGAATTTCTTTCCGGCATCCTGCCAATCTACATTTTTATATGCAACAACGTGCGCATTGTAATTTCCGACAGCACCATTTATTTTCGCTGGCAATGCCGTAAAATTGCTTAGAACTTCAAGTTCTTTTTCAAGCCTTGCAACAAAATTTATCATCTCTTTTCCAAGCGTTGTCGGAGTGGCAGTTTGCCCGTGAGTTCTTGCAAGCATCGCAACAGCCCTATTCGCAGAGCCAAGAGCATAAATCTCCTTCGCCAAATCTCTTGCAGTCACCAAAAAATCTCTTTCCAAAAAATCCCTCATAGAACAAGAATATGAAAGATTATTAATGTCTTCTGAAGTACATGCAAAATGCACAAACTCAGAATATTTTTCAAGATCCGTTCCCTCAAATTTTCCCTTTATAAAGTACTCAACCGCTTTCACATCATGATTCGTCGTCCTCTCAATTTCTTTTATTTTTTTCGCAGAATCAATATCAAAATCCTCATAAATTTCACGAAGCATTCTGATTTTCTTTGAATCAAGTTTCACTTTTGCCAAATCAAGATCATTGAAAATAAAAATAAACCATTCAATTTCTACCAAAACTCGATATCTCATAAGCGCAGCCTCAGCAAAATATTGTGACAAATAAGACACTTTATCACTATATCTTCCATCCAAAGGCGAAACTGCAAGTAAACTATGTTCCATATTATTTTTAAATTATTTATCGAAACTTTTTTTAATTTCTTTAATTCTTTTTCTTAATGCATCCTTAAGTTTGTGATCCTTAAGCGCAAAAATCCTTAGCACAGCCATGATAACATTTTGGCAATCAAGCACTGTCATCACAGGTGTATCGCTCGGCATCACAAGAGTGCTGTTTATATTGATGATGAAATCCTCTTTATCTTTAAATGGAGGGCACGCGATCACCGGATGAACACTGTTTGCCGCAGTCACACCGGAAAGTCCATTTGATCTTCCCGCAACTGTAATATAGACGATATCCTCGGCGCTTTCGTTATTTTTTGAAACGATTTCAAAAACTTTTTCCGGAACTTTGTGCGCAGACGCAACGATAATTTCAGATTCAACGCCATAAGACTCAAATTCACTTGGAAAACCTTTCACGAATTCTTGATCAGATTCAGATCCCAAAAGTATTACGACTTTCATAGATTTTTGAGTGAAAAATTAATATTTTTAATATACCTCACCTTACAAATACTTCGCCAAATTTGCCGCAAGTCTTTCACCGACATCACCAACTTCAGGAGCAAAAGTTTGCCCTGTAATAAGCTCATAAGCCTCGATATATCTTCGTGCTGTTTCTACTCGAATTTCATCAGGAATAACAGGCACTTCACCTTCTCCCATAAATCCATGCTCTGCAAGCCATTCTCTCAAATATTCTTTATCAATTTTTTTCTGATCTTGTCCTTCCGCGAAACGTTTTTCATATTCATCAACAAACCAAAAACGTGAAGAATCCGGAGTGTGCATTTCATCGATAAGAACGATTTTTCCCTCTGGAGTAACACCAAATTCGTACTTTGTATCTACTAATATAATCCCCTGCTTTGCCGCGATTTCAACACCTCTAGCATAGAGTTTCATGGCCGCGTCAGCCATAAAATCGAATTGCTCAGGAGTAATAATTCCACGATCAAGAATATCTTCTCGAGAAACCGATTCGTCATGCAAACCGTGTTCTGCTTTTGTAGAAGGCGTAAGAATAGGTTTTTCAAATTTCTGATCACATTTCATTCCATCCGGAAGTTTATTTCCACAAAAATTTCGACCACCATTTTTATAATGATACCAAACGCTGGTAGTAGTAACTCCAGCCAAATACCCTCGAACAACCATTTCCACAGGAAGCGCTTTACATTCAATTCCAACAACGACATTTGGATCCGGAAAATCGATTACGTGATTACCGATGATATCTTTTGTTTGCTCAAACCAAAATTTCGCCATTTGATTTAAGACCTGTCCTTTGAAAGGAATCAGAGTAATCACGCGATCAAAAGCCGAAAGCCTATCGGTCACGATGATAAAACGTTTTCCGTCTTTAGTATAATTGTCGCGAACCTTCCCCTTATATTTCGCCCCAAGCATCGGAAAATCCGTCGCATTCAAGCAGAAAGGAATCTGCGCAAGAAGTTTGTCTTGTGTAATCATTTTTCTTTGAAGTTATAGGAACAAGGTCAATGATACCAAATTGTAGGGGGAAGTGGCAAATTGAATAGTTAAAGGTGTCGATTTCGACACGGTTAAACTATTTCAATCTCTTCTTCCCCTCAGGCTCATTAAGAAAATTGTCAGATTTTGAAACTTTCTTACCAGTTTTAAGCTCAAGAGCTTTTTTAGCGTCACCAGCAATCTTTTCTCCTTCATTCGCATCAGTTTTTAGAGCAGAAAAACCTTGCGAATCCTTTGATTGAGTAATTTCAGTCGTTGCACTTTCTCCAAGCATAGAGAAAATCAGTTCCAAATCGGTCATATGATCTCTCAGATTCTCGCGTTTCAGAGCTTTAAAGTCTTTATATTCAGATGGAGTCATCCCAAACGTTGCTTTACATATTTCAGCAGTCAAAATAGAATATTCTTTTTTCTCTTTTAAACCACGCTTCTCCCATTCATTAGTCAAATTTTCGCGAACAGCAATTCCCCGCATACGTTTTTCAATCCAATCATCGGAATAACCTTTAGATCGATAAAGCTCCCTAGTTCTTTTTGTCGCCAACTCCGGATCTTCTATCTCTTGAATTCTTTCATAACCAACCTTCGCAAGCCATCTTTTAAACGGCTCAGCTTTCGGAGATGGAATAGATTGAATTATACGAAGAACACCCTCAGTGTTAGCACAATCAGTTTCCCTCATCTTTCCGTCTGGAGCTTTCAATTTCAACCCGTGACAAATTGTCACGACTTCACTTCCCTCATACACAAGCCTTTGCTTAAGTTTTCTCCAATAAGCCCCAGCATCCACACTGTCAGTTAAAACAGCACAGGCATCCACAACCGAAAACCATAGCTCACTATTAAAAATGATATTTCTGATTTCCTTACCTTCGAATATTGATAATTTTTGATCCATGATTCCAAAGTTATTTTCACTAACATCATAGGTGAGCGTACACTCACCGTCAATAATATTTTGAAGGATTGAATTGCAAAACCTTACAATTATGGCGAATTCGCCATAATTAAAAATCCACTATTTAAAGGGGTCGATTTCGACTCCTTTAAATACAGTGCTATAATCCCCACATGAAATCAATTTATTTAGACATCAACGGTTGCATTGAATACAAGGATCAAATCAGTCCGTACTTCAAAGAGTTTTTGCTAAAAGTTATCGACACGCACAAGGTTTATTGGCTTACTACTCATTGCCAAGACGGATCGAGCGAAGCCGCACTCAAATATTTAGGCACAAAAACAACCGACCAAGGCCTCCTAGAAGCTTTCAAAAAAATCATTCCCACAAAATGGAATATGATAAAACCACAAGGAATTAATTACGAAGAAGATTTTATTTGGTACGACGACAAACCTCTTTCTTTCACCGAAGAAAAATATTTACAAAAATTCAACGCCTTAGACAAATTTTATCTTGTCGACCTAAACGAAGAGCCTGATTTTTGGAAATTGGAGGGAGAGAAATATTAAATAGAATTCACCGCCTCCCTATACGCACAAAAATCGCACCCATCACCCGCCAAAGGCATCTCATCCCCCCTCAAACATCGATACAAGTCCCGCACAACACCATCCACCCACCCGTCATCCCCCTCATAAGGCAAAAGTTTGATATCAAATTCCAACTTCCCGTCAAACGCCGCGCGATCCGTCACGCCGTTGCAATACACGAAGTACCCAACCTTAGAAACCTTGAAACCATTGCACCGAAACAGCCATTGATACACCTCCATTTGGCGTTTATAGCCATCCTGCCACTCCGCATCCAGCGAAACCGAACCTTCCTTCGAAGTCGCCTTGTAATCCACGATAATCAGTTCCCCCGAAGGTGTCACCCACACATCATCAACACCTCCCGTAATCAAAAGATTTGTTTTTGGAAAATGAAAAGTAATCCCCTTGTGCAACGAATCCCGCCACTCCTCAATCTTTTCATGCGCCATCGGCACCGCATCAAGCCCATACGCCTTCATCAATGGATGCGCCGTCCCATTCACCCTATGAATATCAAATTCTTTCTTCAACAATTTATCCACCGCCGAATTCAAAGAAAATGGATACCCCGGCGGTTGCCCTACCCCAAGCCTTCTATCAAGATAAAAACATCTCGGACATTTAATAAAAAGATCAATCTTCGAACGAGAAAGTCGAAAAGGCTCTTTCGACTTTGGATCGTAAAGATTGCGGGTACGGGTTGGGTTGTAGTATTGGGTCATGGTGGTTTATTTTTTAAATTTTAAATATTCCTCAATCCTAGATTCATCCTCTCGTGATTTTTGATTTTTAAGATATAACTCAATAAAATCGACACAATCTTCATGAACACAAAAAGAAAAAATAAGCCTTGTTTTATCTGATCCCTTAAGACTCCTCACCATCAATCTGGTTTTAATTATTTTAATTTGTTTCTGAGTATCCTCCGTAAGAACAACAAACCTTTTATTTTGACCAAAATCTACTCCGGGGATAAATTTTTCAAAGTTTTTCAAATCATCTTCCAAAGAAGGTATCTTCTTTTTTAAACTTTTCAAATCCTTCAAAAAATCATCCAAATAATTAAATCTCATCCTCATATTGTCTGACAGAATAAGGATCATTGCGGTAAAACACGCTTTCATAACTGATCTGCTCGCCCTCTTCATGAGTCATCCACGGAACATCTCTATGAGAATATTCGCTCAATTCCGTAGCGGATTTATCCGAGAGTCTCGACAAAACAGAGTCGATCATCTCCAATTCCCTTCCATTCAATTGAGATAAATCAGCTGAAACACGTGACAGATATTTTCGTTGTTCATATTTGAAATAAGGACTTTTCACCTCTTCGATTTCACCTTTTTCCTTCATTTCTTCAACCACTTTTATGAATTCTTTTGGCGTCGGCCCGTGATGATTTTTGATATAGGTCAATCCCATCAATTGCTCTTCATATTTTTCGTAATAATCGAAATCGATAAAATACAAAAGTTTATAAAGCACAGTCAAGCCAACATTTGGCTTTCCACCAACTTTTTCAAGAATATAAAGGAAAACCTGTTTAAATTTATCAAGTTTCTTCTGAGGAATATCTATCCTCATGTCGCTTTTCATTTCAGCTTCATTCTCTTTTATCAATTCAAATATTTCTTGTATTTTTGCCTTTTCCTCAAGCTTTATAGGCCTAGTACCGTTTTCCAAATTTATCAAAGTAGGCCGAGACATATTCAGCCTTCCGGCAAGCTCATCTTGCGACATCCCAAACTTTTTACGAAGTTCTTTAATATTCATATGAGTTTTTTTATGAGGATATGAGGGTAAACAAACACTACTCCCAAGAAAAATAATTGTCAAGTTTTACATTTTCTTTACAATTATTTTATACTCAAAATCCTATCCACTCTAAAAGTTCTAATTTCTTTCCTGTTCGAACAATAAGCCTCAATCCCAATAAAAGTTTTATTCAAATATTTCATCTCTCCGACAGAAAACGGCTTTATCTCACGATGCGATTTAGTGTCATCAGCTTTAAGATAGATTATTCCCAAAGTTTCTCCTGCCTTGATAGCAGATTCAATTCTTTCAATTTTTTTACTCAGAGGCATTTCTTTTTCGGACATATCATACTGAAAACCTGTCAAAAATCTTACTATGTGATAATCAATCCAAATATGTTTTTTATAGATAGGTTTTTTCAAAATCAACCCTTCAAAACTTGTACATCTACTAATGGCCACATACACCTGCCCTTGAGCAAAAGCACCATTTCCGATATCAACCGCAACATTTTCAAAAGTCTTACCCTGACTTTTATGTATAGTGACAGCCCACGCCAACCTGACAGGATATTGCAAAAATGACCCCATGATATCAGCCTCCAACTTCCCTTTATTCCTATCAAAAACATACTTGTAAATTTCCCATGAATACTGAGAGACATTAACATGTGATCCATTTTGTAATTCCACAACCAACAAATCTTCTCCACTTTCTTCATCCGATTTTATGTCTATAATTTTACCGATAGTGCCATTCACCCACCTACCGGCTGAATCATTACTAAGCAACATGATTTGTGCCCCGATTTTCATTTCGAGCTCTAGAGAAGTCGGCAAATGTTTATTATCAAATTCCCCTGTAATATCACCGTGATATTTTTTTATTTTAGTTTTTAATTGTGACAATTTTCTACTATTTATAGTATCCGCAGAAGAATTAGTAGTAGTTAATGTAATACAAAAATCTTCTCGATTATCATAATCATTAAAATCTTGTACATAACGACTATTAAGTTTTTCTACATCTTTATCCTGGACACTGCTGTTGCGAATTTTATTTAACAGTTCAATAAAATCCGGATCTTTTTGTCTATAGATTTTCTCAAGTTCAACAAGTTCGATTTTGATATTCTCCAAAATTTTTGCATCAAAAAAATATGGACTCAAGTAATATGTTTGAAACATTTCTTTTTCTTCTTTGCTCGAAACAACCGGCGGAAGCTGATAAAGATCACCTATAAATATCATCTGCATGCCACCAAATGGATCATCACTCTTGAGACAAAACTTAAGAATTTCATCAACACAATCCAAAAGATCCGCTCTTACCATAGAAATTTCGTCAATGACAATAACGTCAACATGTTTCAGAAGCTCAATAAGTTTTTTTGAAGGCTCCTTCTCTCTCACGGTATCTTTCGTAATATGCGGAGGAAAATGAAAAAAAGAATGTATTGTCTGACCTTTTACATTGATAGCCGCAACGCCTGTGGGAGCCAAAACTACGATATTTTTGCCGGTCGTTTCACGAAAATATTGCAGCAATGTAGATTTTCCTGTCCCAGCTTTACCTGTAATAAACAGCGTTTTCTCCGTATTCTCCATCAAATCCAATGCCTTTCTAAAATATTCATTTATCTCTATACCTGAAAAGTCATTTTCGCCACCGTCAACCGGATTTTTAGGCACACCTTTGGGACTATTTTTCTTTTTTAGAAATTTAAGCATAATTTAATTTTTCTTAGATTGCTTTAATAGCTTCTTCACTTCCACGTCAATATCTGTAATTTTTTTATAAAACCTGCATTCACTTGAACGAATATTCCTAACTCGCGCCAGCTGTTCCTCAAAATAATCCTTCCCGAAAATATTATAAGGATCCTTGAGCCGCTCATCATCCATGGTAAATCCCTTGATTATATATTCCTTCAGCCTTTCAGTGGCCCAAATACGAAAATGCGTAGCTTGTGTGGAACTCACCCGATATCCAACAGAAATGATGGCATCAAGATTATAAAATTTTGTTTTATATTTTTTCCCGTCTTCCGCAGTTAGTTCCAAAATGGAACTAACTGAATCTTCAACAAGCTCTCCGCTTTTAAAAATATTCTTCAAATGCTTTGTTACGGCAGGTCTTTGTACACCAAAAAGTTCTGCAATTTTCACCTGTGTAAGCCAAATATTTTCATCTTTCAAAAAAATCTCCACCCTTATCTTTCCATCAGGAGCGGTATAAAGCAAAAATTCTGTAAAACTATTATTCGGAACGACTTGTTTATTCTTTCTATTCATAATATCAAAGTTATTTCTACGCCCACATCATAGGTGAGCGTACACTCACCGTCAATGATATTTTGAAGGATCTTGTTGCGAAAAACACAAAATCATTTCAATTCCTTATTCTTGTGTTTTCATCTAAAACTAACCAACTTTCGACATCATCATTTCCTGTAAACCAATCCAATAAATTCAAAAAGCACATCTAATGATTTTTTAACCCCCATCGGTTTTAACTTAGAATACATAATATGAGTCGACCACCATCGAGGAAACTCATTTCGGATAAATTCCGGACGAACAGACTTTAAATCAACAAAACCAACATGTAACGCCCTTTCAAAAAATACATCAGCAACCTCATAATGTTCTTCGCAAATTTTTTTTATTTTCACTATCTGCTCCAGATATTTTTGGTATTTTGGAAGAGCATCTTGTTCAATCCATTCTTTAAAAGGTTTTTGTACTTTTTCCATTACACTAATCATCTCTTGAAATTCCTCCCATTCCATTTCTCTATCTCCAACGATAACCTTGGGCATTTCTTTTTTGTTTTTTGACTTTGAAGATCGTTCTTCCAATTTCTCGCCATACGTCTCATGGAATAACTCAGCAGGTGATCTCCCTTTAAGGAATTTATGAGGAAAATAATTCCACGCATCCACAAATATCTGCATTAGATTATTGAGCTCATCAATATCCCTAGCAAGCGGAAACAAATTTAAACATTTTTTCTGAAATTTATTAGAAGCTTCCATTGCGTGTCCGGCAGAATTCCAAATCCAATTTTTAATATCATCCACACTAACTTTCCCTTGAATACCATATTTCTCAAACAAGCTATCCAAATCTTTTTCAACTTGTTCAAGTGTTTTATTTTTATCCATATATTTATTATTAATAACAATGGAATCCTAACAAAACTATTTCACAACCCCAATAGAATTCAACACCTCCCGTAATCAAAAGATTTGTTTTTGAAAATTGAAAAGTAATTCCCTTGTACTGGGACATGGAAAAAATTTAACAATATTTTTTATATTCAGGAAAATTATTTTTAATATGCTCAATAATCCACTGTGTTTCAGGACATTTTTTATCACAATTATTTTTGCTATAAACAAGAAGAATTTTTATACTTGCTGTGTTATTACATAAAAAGAAAATAGCCCGATTGCCTGAAGATTTAGGAGAAACATTTGTTCCAGCAACCTTAAAATCATATTTAAAAATACCGACATTATCTTCGCGTGAATATTTCAACACATCAATCAAACTTGTCTGCTGAACAAGAAAAGCTCTACCCAAAGTATCAAGTATCGTTCTCCTTGTCTCCACCCATTGCTTCCCCTTATATTTCTTATAGAACTCTCTACAAAAATGCGTCTCAGCATGTTGAGAAAATTCTACCTGAAAAAATAAATCTTTAATAAACATTTTCAGGTTCTTCGTTATTGATAAGTGTATATGGAATTATCTCTCTGGGCTTGCAGACCTTCCATGGCATCTGATTATGCGTAAACAGAACTAATTCGTCTGTTTTAGCTTTTTTCCATTTGTGGCAAACAGCTTTTATCAAATTCTGTTCTTGCTTTGTAAATACAGTACCGTCAGGCTGTTCAACCAATGAAACCATATTGGCTTTTCCATGTGTTTCAACATGCACAGATTCACTATCGTCCATAATATCAAAAAATTCTATTGCAACCGGTCCTTGCGGAAGTTTTCGATATTCAAAACCGGAGATTGGATTCAGGAACTTATAATAACTCGCAAAATCACAAAGATATACGAGCTTAGCCAATTTCGTTTTTGTAATCTTACCATCATCATCCGATCCATACTTAATACATTGTAAAATCAAATTATAAAATTTTTGGAAAGATTTCTCGCTAAAATTTTGCGCAGATAATTTAACAGTTGTACTCAATTCATCATCAATAATCACCTCAATAGGAATATCAAAAATTTCTGCAATTTTCTTTAGCTCTGCAAAAGTTATATCTCTTTCACCTTTCTCTATCGAAACAAAGGTCGGTCGCGATATCCCAAGCTCTCGAGACAATTCTTCTTGGGAAAGACCCATAGATTTCCTTAATTTTACAATAAAATCTTTCATAGGAATGAGGATTAAAATACAACCGTATTTTAATCTGACAAATATCCATTGTCAATAGATTTTACTTTTTGCAACATTTTTGTAGTTTTTTCACTTATTTGTAAAAATATCTAACAATCCACCCTCACTCTCCCCTCCACTTCTTAATAATCTCCAAACAGTCCTCGTACCCCTCCGCCTTCCCGCCTATAAACTCATTGAACCCGAAAACTTCTATATCCTCACTTTCCCACAATTCCTCCTTCCACTCTTCCCTATAATTCTTC
>PFOM01000026.1 GCA_002792535.1 Candidatus Peregrinibacteria bacterium CG_4_10_14_0_2_um_filter_38_24
TCGGCTACTGCAAAAGAAAAAATTAACTTTATCCTATGCACTTTTGTAGAATGTCAGACGTAATAAAAATAGCCCACACCTTTCGATACGAGCTATTTCCTATAGTATTTTTTCCCTACTTCGCCTCTTCTTCCGCTACCTCCTCACCTTTTTCCTCTTCACCTTCCTCTTTTTTAGCTTTCTTTTTCTTCTCAGTTGTTTCTGTCATTGCTTTGATAGAAAGTCCAACTCTGTGGTCTTCTGGATCAATAGCGATAACTTTCGCTTTCACTTTCTCACCGACCTTTAGATATTGGGTGATATCAGGATTTTCGTCGCCAGTAACTTCGCTAACGTGGATAAGACCATTGATATCATTTTCAAGTTTCATGAATGCTCCAAATGGAGTGATTCTGTTGATTTCACCTTCTACAACAGTTCCAACTTCATATTTCTTTGTAGCCTCAACCCAAGGATCAGGAGTTAGTCTCTTCATGGAAAGGCTGATCTTGTCTTTGTCCTTTCCGATAACCATAATCTCAACATCTTCTCCAAGTCTTCCATAGTCACGAGGGTCTTTGACATGCCCCCAAGCGATTTCTGAAATATGTACAAGTCCTTCAAGACCTCCGAATGTAACGAAGATACCAAATTTAACGATACCACTGATTCTTCCTTTAACTTTTTGTCCGACATCAAGTTTGGCGAGTGCTACTCCACGTGTCTCTTCTTCAGCCGCTTTTTCAGATAGAATTAGTTTTCCACCTTCACGATCAAGGTTGATGATACGTACAGTAAGAGGAATTCCAACAAGTTTTCCAAGTCTTGAAAGGATCTCATTGCTGTCAGCACCGTCGACCCTAGGATAGTGCAAAGGAGCAAGTTGTGAAACCGGGATGAATCCTTTGATTCCATCGATGTTAAGTAGAAGACCTCCTTTATTAGCTTCATTTGCCATAACCTGAATAGATTTGTCGCTTTCGTAAGCATCCACAAATTTCTTCCAAGTTTTTTCTTGGCTCGCTTTCCGAAGTGACAAAACGATCAGTCCATCTTCATTTTCTTCTTCCAAAACATAAGCATAAATCGAGTCGCCCGGTTGAAGAGTTTTTAGGGTGTTAAGGCTGTCATTAGCCTCTTGTCCTGAAATAATACCAGTTGATGTGCCTTCCAAATCGACAAGCACTCTGTTCTTGATTACGCTTACAACAGTTCCATCTACAAATGTACCCGGAACCGGTGGATTAAGCCCGCCACTAGAGGCAATCAGCTCATCCATAAGCGCACTTTTGGTGTATTTATTCGCCATAAAATTGCATTTAGCAGGACCTTTTAAATTTTATAAGCTTTTGTGCATAAAGGTGGTCCATGCCGTAAAAATCCATTTACTAACAAAAGCACGGGGAATTATAAGAAGGTTTTGTAAGTTTGTCAAAGGGAATTGGATTTTTGGAAGGAAATATCGCCATGAGGTTATATTAAACATGAAGTTGGGGAATGTAATAAGATAGAGGTGCAAAACCTTTACTACATAACACATTCCCCATGATAAAATACCAAAAAATCATGCGCAAGTTAATAAGTCATCCAAGTAGTGGAATAATAATGCTTAGGAATCTGACAGGTAGACACCGTAAATGTTGTATAAAATGCGGTGCGATTGGTTGTTTACATCTGAATGACACAGATAAGAGAGGGATTAGAACATATCAATGCCAAGCGTGTAAAAAGACCTTTGCTGAGACGTATGGAACGATTTTCTATAGATCAAAAATCCCAATATCAAGCTGGCTCTTGGCATTGATATTTTGGGTAACGGCAACAGGAAGTATTTCGGCGGCAGATTTGAGTAGAAAACTAGGTGTTAGTCATCCTACTGCATGGAAAATGCTTATGAAGATCCGGGAACAATTGAGTAAAGACTTAGGCCAAGATATGCTGGAAGATCTTGTAGAGGCTGACGAAGCTTGGTTCGGCAAAAAGGACAATCAAGATATTGTTATGGGAATGGTACAACGTGGTAAACGCAAAATCAGATTAATAGTGATTCCAAACGTCAAAGAAGAGACCCTTTACCCTCATATTCGAGAACACGTAAAGGTAGGTTCCAGATTTTTTACAGATTCTAGAATCACATACGCAATTACGGGTATTCGCTATCATCACCAAACAACTAATCATTCAAAAGGTGAATTTGCTAGAGAAGGAGAAGTACATTCCAATACAATCGAACAAATATGGGGTGATATCAAAGGTGTAATTCGCACTATTCACCACGGCATTAGCAAAAAGTACAGAAAGCTTTATCTTGCTCAGTATATCTTCGCATATCAGTTCAAACATTCAACAAATTTATTCTTTAAATCCCTTTGTCAATTATTTACCCCAACCTATTGTTTAATTTAACCCGCCATGAACGCATTGTGTTCCTTTATACTAAGACAGGAAATAGACAAAAGAGGCATAAGTTCATGGCGATATTTCCTTCCAAAAAATCTTTACACTTTCACCAACTCCACTCCCTTATCACCTTTTTTAATAATTTTGACTTTGTCGTTTTCCTTAAATTGTCCATCCAAGAATTTTTGTGTCAAAGGATCTTCGACAAGTTCTTGAATTGCGCGTCTTACAGGACGAGCACCGTATTTCGGATCATAACCGACTTCCGCCAAGACATTCAAAGCCGAAGGAGTAACCTCAAGGGTAAGATTTTTTGGCTTGATACGATCCATCAATTTATTCAAATTTAGTTGAACGATTTCTTTGATATTTGCATTTGTAAGCGCGTGGAACACGACAATCTTATCTATTCTATTCAAGAATTCAGGCTTAAAATGGTCCTTAAGTTCTTTCAAAATCTCGGATTTCATCGCTTCAAAGCTTTTCTCAGCTTTTTCAATGTCCGGACCTTGAGATGCAAATCCGATTGGCGCCGCTTTGTCTGTAAGTTTTTTCGCTCCGATATTTGAAGTCATCACGATAATTGTATTTTTGAAATCGACTTTTCGTCCTTTTGCATCAGTAAGTTCACCATCTTCAAGAATTTGAAGAAGCAAATTAAACACATCCGAGTGAGCTTTTTCAATTTCATCAAAAAGTATGACACTATAAGGTTTTCGTCTGACGGCTTCCGTAAGCTGTCCGCCGTCTTCATATCCTACGTATCCGGCAGTTGCCCCAACCAAACGTGAAGTATTATGTCTTTCCATGAATTCACTCATATCGATCTTGATAAGAGCATTTTTGTCATTGAAAACTTCCTCGGCGATGGCTTTCACAAGCTCTGTTTTTCCGACTCCTGTAGGCCCCATAAAAATAAATGAACCGATAGGTCGTCTCTCGTCGGCAAATCCTGCACGTGATCTACGAATAGAATTACAAACCGAGCTAACGGCTTCCTCCTGCCCAATAATTCTTGTTCTGATAGATTCTTCCAAAGAGTTTAATTTTGAAATATCGTCTTTTAGAAGTCTCGTCACGGGAACTCCAGTCATTGTCGCAACAACTTCTGCAATATTATCCGCAGTGACTTTTTCACGTTTTAATCTTGGAGTTTTTATGAATTTTTGTTCTTCGATTTTTTTCAAAACATCAAGTTCCTCATTTCGAAGAGCGGCCGCTTTTTCATAATCTTGTTTCGAAACACATTCTTCTTTATTTTTCATTACAGTATTTAATTTTTTCTGCAATTTTTTAACCTTATCATTATTTGAAACCTTATTTATGCGTTTTTTTGCAGACGCCTCATCTATTAAATCGATAGCTTTATCAGGCAAAAATTTATCATTCAAATATCTTTTTGAAAGAACTACTGCGGACGAAAGGGCTTCGTCGGTAATCAGCAAATTGTGATGTTCTTCAAAAGATTCCCGAATTCCCTGCAGAATTTCCAAAGTCTCCGACGGGGAGGTTTCCTCTACAACGACAGACTGAAATCTTCTTTCAAGTGCCGCATCTTTTTCAATATGTTTTCTGAATTCAGCAGTTGTAGTCGCCCCAATAACCTGGACTTTACCGCGAGACAAAGCCGGTTTTAGGATATTCGCCGCATCCAAACTTCCCTCCGCACTTCCAGCTCCCATAACAGTGTGAAGTTCATCAATAAATAAAATTACATTGTCCTGACTCACAACTTCTTCAAGGATTTGTTTGATTCTTTCCTCAAATTCTCCTCTATATTTTGTTCCGGCAACGATAGATGCCATTGAAAGAGACAAAATTCTCTTGTCTATCATATTGTCCGGCACTTTTTCAGCGGCAATGGCTTGAGCAAGCCCTTCGCAAACCGCAGTTTTACCGACTCCGGATTCTCCTATAAGGACAGGATTATTTTTTGTTTTTCTGGAAAGAATGCTTATTACACGTTCAATTTCTTTTTTACGTCCGATGATAGGATCCAATTTTCCTTTTTTAGCTTCATCGACCAAATCTGTAGTAAAGTAATCCAAAGCGGGAGTAGTAGTTTTTTTGCCATTCTGCGCAGACGCTTTTTTCTTCTTATAATTAGGAGCCTCATCCTTCATTTGTCCGCTCATCATGCCCTGAAGTCCAGCCAAGAAAAATTCGATAGGATTCATTCCATTGGCATTTTTTGGAGGCATATGTACACCACTTTCAGTCTCGTCCATAGATCCATTTTTAGGATCATAATTTTTCGCTCTATCAAAAATTTCAAGAATTTGCGCTTTAACGTCGGCAGGGGAGACCTTCATATTCTCCAAAATAACCGTTGCAGCTGTATTATCCTGAGAAACAAGAGAAAGAAGAAGATGTTCTGTGCCGACAAAAGAATGTCCATTTTCATGGGCAAGTTTTACGGCCTCCTCTATAACCTCTTTTGCAAAACCGGAAAGGCCGGTAGCTTGCCCAGCACTCGCAACATTTGAAGAAGCATTTCTTCCGACCGTTTTAAGGACAAGATTTACGTTGTCCAACGAAACACCAAAATTTAATAATACAGAAGCACCAAGAGAATTCTCTTGAGCCAAAATTCCCATAAGAATATGTTCCGTTCCAACATAATTCAGATTAGCATCTTTCGCTTTTTCCTGCGCAACGACCAAGGCTTTTTTCGCCTCTTTCGTAAACTTCTCAAATTGATTGAATTCAGTCATTTTTATTTTTTATTAAATTTATCAATAAATTCTACCATAAAACGCTAACATTTTCACCCCCTAAGACTGATTTATCCTTTACGTAAAAGGAAAACCTTGTCCAGTAAAATATTAGCACTTGCTATCCCTGAGTGCTAGAAATCTTACTTGACATGAGTAGAATAATATCGCGGTATTCTTTGTTTCCGCTTAGTGCGAATATGTAACCGCCTACCTTTACAAATATGCTGACTGTGTCGCCAGTGCTCGTTTCTGCGGCTTCGAATGCTCCAAACTTGAGTTTTTTACCGGAAGGCAAATCTCCGGAAAGAAGATCTAGTCCGATAAGTTCTTCGCCGTCAGCGGTCTCCGTGAAGGAATAATGGTAGGAAGATCCAGTAAGAGAAGCTTTTTCTCCGGAGTAATACCATTTTGCAGGATATTCACCTTTGAAGTGAAACGGCATGCTTTCGAAAACAGAAAATTTCATATCGAGTGCCGGCAAATTTTCTTCCGAAACGGAAGAGGAGTCTTCCTCTTGAATCGCTCCGGAATCTGAAATTTCAGAAGTAAATCCAGTGAATTTGAAGCTGGAAAGTATATTATTGTAAGATTTTTTATTCTCAGCAACGGAAGGATTTCCGGCCACAAAAAAAATCTGATAAACAAGCCCATTCCTATACAAATAAACGTCCTCATTGTTATCTCGTATAATTCTAAGCGCATCCAATGAATCTTCGCCAATTTTATTTAAATATCCCGAAGGATCGCCCATTTGAGGCAAATTTTTCTCGGCATAGGCAAACAATGCATCTTTTATAGAATCTTTATTTGGCGCTACAGGATCAAAAACAAAAGGTGTTTGAAATAGAGAAACCATATCTGGTTTCCCTGAAGTCTCATTTTTCAAGCTGGGAGCGGTAAGAACAATACTATCGCCAAGATCTTCGAGCTCCCAATCATTTGGATAATTTATTCCAAATCCAAGATCGGTATTCTTATACGATACTAAATCTTTATCGGTTTTATTTTCGGAAAGAACCTCAAGCACAGATACGCCGGAAACTTCAAAAACATTATCTTTTGTGTTCATAAAGCCCATAACCTGAACTTTGTTATCAATATATTCGGTACTCCCAAGGTTTAAAACAATACTTCGCAGAGGGGTTGTTTTGTTTTTTTCATCTACAAGAATATGACTGCCGCCAGAAGTAGAAGAGGAAGGTTTCTCCTTCAAAACACCGACTTTACTCGTTATATTAGCGTCATCCTTGAAGAAACCGCCAACGCTACATCCAAATAAGAAAACAGAAGACATCAGTAGCACCGAAAAAATAAAAATCTTTTTATTCATAATATTCATTTTTAATTTTTAAACAGAGGAATTATATAAGATTTTTCTGTGATTTTAAACCCAAATGTTCATATGCGCTTTCTGTCACAATTCTTCCTCTTGCAGTTCTGTCCAGAAATCCCATTTTTATCAAAAACGGTTCATAAATCTCCTCGATAGTATCCTGTTCTTCTGAAGTGGCCGCGGAGATTGTATTTAAGCCAACAGGCCCGCCTTTGAATTTTTCAATAATGACAGAAAGGATTTCTCGATCGACGCTATCTAAGCCCAGTTCGTCGATTCCCATGGCATCAAGCGCCTCCCTCGTCGCACCAAGATCTATCAAAGATTTATTTTTCACATCAGCATAATCGCGCACTCTTTTAAGCAAACGATTCGCAATTCTAGGAATTTCTCTAGAAGATTTTGCAAGAAGAGTCGCTGCATCATCGTCAACTTTACATCCAAGAATCCTTGCAGAACGCATTATAATTTCTTTGATTTCATCTGTCGTATAAAATTGCAATTTTAAAACATTTCCAAATCTTCCTCGAAGCGGCGCAGAAAGCATACTAACCTTAGTTGTCGCTCCAATAAGCGTAAAATGAGGCAAAGAAATCCTCATAGTCCTTGCAGAAGGTCCTTTTCCAAGTACAATATCTATTCCGAAATCTTCCATCGCAGAATATAAAACTTCCTCAACTACAGGTTTCAGTCTATGAATTTCATCAATAAACAAAATATCATTCGGTTCAAGATTCGAAACAATAGATGCAACGTCACCTTGTTTTTCCAAAGCAGGTCCTGAAGTGATACGAATATTTGCGCCAAATTCATTTGCAATAATTTGTGAAAGAGTCGTTTTCCCAAGTCCCGGAGCGCCGTGAATCAAAATATGATCAAGGCCGTCGCCTCGTTTTTTTGCCGCCGCTATGGCGATTTTAAGATTTTCCTTAGATGAAGACTGTCCGATATATTCATTAAAAGTTTTTGGACGTAGAACATTCTCAAATTGCACAAAGTCTTGAGTCTCGGCCTTTTTCCCGGTCATTAAATTTTCTTCTTCCCGTTCAATCATTATTGTGGCTTGATATGATATATGAATTTTCGAATTCCCTCCGGATCGGGGGCCTCATTGTAATCTATGCTAACCGAACTTGCCGCCGTTTCCAACCTGAATTGTCCATAATCAAATATATAAAATTTTGAAATAAAACCTTTTTCCCGAGTTTGTATCTCCTCAATATCGCTCAGGAAAGCCTCACATTCCTTGCGGGAAGTAAGTCCTGTCCAATTAATATAAATAATTCTTTCATTCGTAACAACAAGTTTGTCGGACCAATATATTATTGCTTTATAAGCACTCATAAACGCAAAAATTAAAAAAAATCCAGCGTTCGCGATGATAAATCCAAACAAAGAAAGAGAATTTTTCGCCAGATAAATCAAAAAGAAAAACGGCAAAATCCCAACAATTATCCACATAATTTTAAAAACAAAAGGAGTCGGATGGTGATGATAAACCTTCATTATTTGTTCGTCTTTCCTTAAATCCATAAAAAATATAAAATAATATCGTTACTATTTTAGAACATGAAGAACATTTTTGCATCAGAAAAAATAAAAGTCATCGATATCGCCAAATTATCCCTCGGCGGATACCTGCTATACATGGGTCTAAATTTTATCGCCAGCATGCTGATAGTTTTCGGAGGTATAAAAATTTATGGATGGCAGATAAGGGAGAGGATACTGCCTTTTGTCGATAAAAACATTTTAAATCTCTCATCAAATTTTAATATCGGAATAATCGCTTTTGTGATTGTTTTAATAATTCCATTGATAGAAGAAATTCTTTTTAGGGGACTTTTACAAAGCTATTTAATGGAAACGATAAAGGCAAAAAGCAGTGAATTTTTGCAAAAATACAAAAATTTGATAGTAATAATTTCGACTGCGACTATTTACGCCTTATTGACAGTAGCTTTATTTGGAGGTTTCAATAAAATTCTTCCAATCTTCGTTTTTGGGCTCATCGCAAGCGCCATCACAATAAAGTCAAAATCCCTCTATCCCGCAATAATATTTCACATATTAAAGAACCTAAGCTGGATAATTATAGAAATTTTTCTCTTCAAATTGTAATTACTATTGAAAATTTGGCTTAAACAATGTAAAAATCCAAAGTAATCGCTTCGAAAAACATGTCCGCGTAGCTCAGCTGGATAGAGCAATGCCCTTCTAAGGCAAAGGCCGCAGGTTCAAATCCTGCCGCGGACACCATTTATTTCATCGTCAACATCAACTTATACATCGCATAGGCTACTTCGCCACGAGTCATTCCTCCGGACGGATTTAGTTTTTTGATACCGTCTTCGATGACTCCAAGAGTTTTTGCATAAGAGATATAAGGCGCGAACCAATCTCCGACTTTTACATCGGAATAAGGATTCGACCCGACGCTATTTCCGACATCAACGCCCATTCCCGCAAACAAAATCTTGTAAAATTCGGCTTTATTTACAGTGCTTGTAGGTCTGAAAGTTTTGTCATCATAACCATTCACGACACCGGCTTTATACGCAGTATACAAATATTTCCCATACCATTCTTTCGAAGAAGTGTCTTTGAAAGGCAAATGACCGGTATCCAATCTTTTATTTATAGCTTCGAGAATAAACTTCAAAGCCTCAACTCTGTTTACAACATTTTCAGGCTTGAAAGTCCCGTCTCCATATCCCGCAATTACTTTTGAATTGGCAAGATAATTCACGGCCTCATAATATTTTGATTCCGCAGGGACATCGGAGAATAAGTCTCCATTCGTATTAGCAAGGATTTTAAATTCTTTTGAATAATAAGTCTTTCCATCAAATTCTAATTTTAATTTATCATTTCCGGCTTTCATGTTTCTCATTGCGTTCACAAATTCTCCGTTATTGTTGAATTGAAGACTCGTGAAAATAGAAGAAGTCGCGATGAAATTTCCGTTTACAGAAGATACAACGGCTTCACCACTCATTCCATCTTTATAAACATTTCCATTTTGATCTCTAAGTGAAATTTTGAATTGTGCATTTTGACCTTCCGTATAAGTGTTATTAACATCGAATTCAAAAGTCAAAACTGGAGTCTCAACTTGCGCTGGCTGCGCTGGCGTTTCCGTAACCACAGGCACCTCAATAGGTTGAGTCTCAACAGCAACCGGAGTTTCTGTAACTGCAGGGGTTTCCTCGACAGGAACTGCACTCGTAGCAGTAGCAGCGGCACTATTTGAAGAAGAAGTTGCAGGCTTGTCGGTTGAAGTTACAGCTGAAGAAGATGTAGTTCCGCTATTAACGCTATTCGAATAAACCGCATTTGGATCAAGATAAGCATTCACATATTTCAAAGGATTTACTGTCGTAGTCATTGCACTTTCTTTTCCAAGTCCTGCGTTTATCGCAGAGAAAAAATCGAGTCCGGCATCAGTGGCTTCTTTTGTAGTAAAAGGCCAGAAAGGATGCCAAGGAGCCTCACTATTATCCAATTGGAAATGCACATGAGGCGTCGTCGCCGTTCCTGTTTTTCCGCTCGTAGCGATTTGTTGCCCTTTTGTGACAACATCCCCAACAGACACATTCACATCCTTCAAGTGACTATATGAAGAATAAAGCGTAACTTTTTCATTTGAATTATTTAAAGTCGGAACATTATTATGCTGAATTACAATATGATGTCCAAAGCCGGATGATTGCCCCGAAGCTTTGACGACAGTTCCATTCATAATTGAATAAACCGGAGTTCCCTCAGGAACTTTGATATCTATAGCAGGATGAGAGCCTGCATTTTCTTTCCCATCCAAAAGATACGTGCCCAAATACGGCACAGAGTAAGTGATTTTTGCATTCCTCACTTTGTCATCATCGGCATTTCCCCATTTCAAAGTATCGGTAGAAACGACAAGTTTCGCGGGATCATACTTCGGTGCTTCCACAAGTTCACCTTCGCTAAATGCATCATAAGTGGATTTATATTTATCTGATTTTATATGAGACCAATCGGGAATTTGCTTAACAGGATAAGCAGTCCCATCGAACGGAGCATGTTGCGGAAATCCCACAACACTCGTATAAATAAGGTTTGAGTACATCCCTCCTACGTACAAAGAAGTGGTAAAAAACCCTACCAAAATCAGCGTAAAAATGGGATGCTGAAAGTAATAACTTCTATCTTTTTTCATTCTGTATTTGTTTTTGTTTTATTAAATTATAAAATTATATCAAATTTAGACACAAAAATCAATGAATAAGGTCACAAAAAGTCCAAAGGAAACACAAGAAATCGCAATTTCGCTCTCAAAAAAAATCAAAAAAGGAGGTGTGGTTTGCCTTTTTGGCAATCTTGGCACCGGCAAAACAATATTCACAAAAGGGCTGGCAGAAGGGCTTGGTATAGAAAATTTATCAATCAAAAGCCCGACTTATACCTACATCAGGCATCACAAAATAAAAGATCAAAATGTTTACCATATTGATTTGTACCGACTTAAACAAATCGACGAACTTTTGGCTCTTGAGCTTAATGAGATTATGCACAATAAAAAAAATATAATAATAATCGAATGGGCAGACCGAATGGAAAGCATTTTGCCCAAAAAGAGAATCGACGTGGAACTTGAATATCTAGACGACGACTCTAGAGAAATAAAAATTACGGAACACGAATAAAACACTTCATTTGTCATGAAAAAATCCGAAATAAAACTCATCTATGAAAAATTCGCAGTTCCTAAAAACATAATTTTTCACATGCAAAAAGTGGCTGAGATATGCGGAAATTTAGCGGACGAATTTAAAAAGAAAAAAATAAAAGTCAGAAAAAGCATAATAATAAAATCAGCACTTGTTCACGATGTTTTTAAACCTGAAGGAAAAGATCATGCAAAAAAAATGGCGGATTATTTGCGAAAAATCGGAGAAAAATCCATGGCAGACCTAGTCGAAAAACACGACTTCTGGCAAATCGATACTTTAAAAACTTGGGAAGAGAAGATTTTATATTACGCAGACAAAAGAGTTTACGAAGACACATTAGTCTCTCTCCAAACACGCATCGACGAAGGTCGCAAAAGAAATCCAGGTAAAATATCTCCGGAAGTTATAGAGACTGAGGAAAAAATGAAAAAACTTGAAAAACAGTTTAGAGATATTTTAAAAGGATGTTTTCTTTCATTCCAGATTTAAATCTCACGACAACTCGTTGATCTTCTTCAAAGTGCTTGGTCCCACGACTCCAGCTGCCTTGTCAGATTTATCAGAGATGATTTTGTGTACTATCTGAAACTGAGCAACAGCTTCTTTTGTAATTTCTCCGTAATAATCAGTAACAACTACACTTTTGAAAAATCCGGTTTTCTTCAAAAACTCTTGAAGTTTCCTCACATCATTTCCTTTTGCTCCAAGAGAAAGAGCATTCGGAATGTAAACCTCTTTTGATTCTTCCGGAATATTCGCAGAATTGGATTCAGATTGTTTTTTCGATTCAATCGCAAGTCTCGTATAGTTTCTGAGAGATATAATCCCATTCATTCTAGATCTTGTGACAGGACCAAATACTCCAGCGCCTGTTTCAACTTCACTACTAACAATGCCTTGCGCTTGTTGGAATTTAAACACAGCGTGCGCGGTCAATTCATCATAAAGTCCCGTTGGCTCAACTTTATAGTAATTAAGCCTCTTAAGCTCATTTTGCAAAGCTTTGACGGCACTTCCGTTTGCACCGGCGTAAAGATTTACAGGCATACTTCCGTCAGACGGAATGGCCATCTCTTTTTGAGTTTCTACCACCGAAAAATCTATTTTAGGAGTTTCAACGGAAGAAGAGTTAGCAAAAGTCGCGTCATTTGTTTCACATGATTGAGGTTTTGCCTCTTCTTCGCTATACCCGGCCAAAGAAATTTGTTCAGATAATTGACCGTTTATGCCGTAAACAGTTACATCAACGTTTCTCTTTCCCCACGCCAATGCTCTTTTTAGCCCGATATCTCCATACCCCATCCAAATATCAAGTCTATCATGCCTATTTGGATCTCCGTTTGCAGCGACAATCGCTCCACCTCTATCATGAACAGCAACTATTCCAATTCCAGGAATATAAAGTTTCGTTCCAAAAGGGTAGGACTTCGGAGCCGCGACCATTCCCGGATAAACATCCGTTCCGTCCGCACCATGAACACCGTGTCCATTTAATCTGATGTCGGCCTCATAACTACCTGTCGCATATCTTTGCTGACAAGGTAATGGGGAATAATATGCCGAAATTGTAAATGTATCTGTATAAGGATAACTCACTCCATCAGCAGAAACTTGAAACCCTTCCGCTTCCGCCAAATCTCCCCCCAAAGACGATAGGGGACTTAGAGTGAAAAGAGAAATTAGTGTTAGAACAAAAACAGGAACTAACTTTACACCTATATTTATTTTTGTTTTTTTCATTTATTTTTTTGTTTTGATTTTTGTTTTTAAATCTTAATATTATACCACAAAAAAGCTCATCACTCGGGAACTTAGGCTTGTCAAAACGCAAAGATGTGTTCAGAAACACGAGCTTTTTAAGTTATGAGCCAAACCCATTACACTACGCCAATTCTTCTTAATATTTCACGATCCACAAACTCTCTATCCCTTCCATACTTAAGCCTTGAAAGTTGTTTGTATGCTTCTGCCGCCTCTTTATCACCCTCTTCGGTGTATGGATTTATCGGGATAATACTGAACGGACGTGAAGGTTGAGTATCGACAGAAAGTTTCATGACAGCCTTATATTTATCTATATTTATAAGATCACGATCGCTAAACACCGGCGCCATTTCTTTCGCCATAAATTCCGCATCTTGCGCACCAATCTTGTAAGCCATAATACTACCGACGTTACCAAAAACAGCATCCTTCAGATTTGCTTTCTTCTTGTTTCCGCTACCACCTTCCTCAAGCTGAGCAAGGTACTGATGCGCAATGGTAAGCCCAAGGCGGTATTTTCTGGCCTCAGAAAGAATAGTTTCAATACTATCAGTAACATAATTTTGGAACTCATCGATGTACAAGAAGAAATCCCTTCGAGCTTCTTTTGCCTGTTTTTGCCTCTTCAATGCCGCCATCTGTATCTTTTGTACGATAATCAAACCAAGCAATTTTGAATTTATTTCTCCGACGCTACCTTTCGAAAGGTTCATCAATAAAATCTTTCCTTCATCCATGGCTTTGGCAAAATCGAAAGCCGATTTTGTCTGCCCGATGATATTTCTCATCATTGTATTTGTCACGAACTGACCGAATTTAGCCGCGAAATACGGAATCATTTCCTGTTTTTCACGAGCTCCGGTCTTGGCCATTTGATGATCCCAGAACGACGCGACGATTGGATTTGTTACAAATTGTCTTTTTACTTTCGCAAAATCATCATCCGTAAAAAGTCTGACCATATCAGTCAAAGACGCTCCACCCGGATCTGACATAAGAGTCAAACAACCATTTCTGAAGTAATCCTGAATACGCGGACCAAACACTTCTTCATCGAAAAGTTTGATCATGATATTCATGGCATCAAGAGCAACGAGCTCTTTCTCCTCCCATGTATCCGCCTCAAGAATATTAAGTCCGAGAGGGCGTTCCATATCTGATGGATCAAAATAAATCACATCATCAGCCCTTTCGCGCGGAACAAACGGTAAAATATCTTCGATAAGAGATCCATGCGGATCAATTACACAAATACCTTTTCCATCTTTTAGATCCTGCCTAATCATGACCTGTAAAATAGAAGATTTACCTGTACCGGTTTGTCCAATAACATAAAAATGCCTGAATCTATCTTCATTTTTGATACAAACCTTTTTCTTTTCTCCACGATAAATATTGTATCCGAGAAGAAGTCCTTCTTGTGGAATGTTCGGAGGTAGGGGAGCGATCTTATAATTTTGCCACGCAATAGAAGGGTATTTGTTGAATCTTATATTTGGAATATGAAAAATGCTCGCAAGCTCGTCGCAAGACAAAACCATTTTTTTATTAGAAATCCATTGTTGAAATCCACGTCTGAAATTTCTAAAAATAAAATTTGTAACAAGTTTTCTATTACTATGCCAACGGGTTTTATCGAAGCTATTCCCATTCGAAGATCCATATTGAGAAAAAGAACTCTTCATCGCAACAAGGTTTACCTTAGCTTCTTCTTTTGAGTCGGCGGCCGAAACCAGCCTAATAATCGTTTCAAACCCAGGTTTTGAATTTTTTTCCTCCATCGCTTTTACTTCTTCATCTGTCATAGGAGTGGTTTTTTCCGCGGCATTAGGGGAATCCTTTGCCGCCTCGCCCCTTATTAGTAAATCAAAAATCGCAACGATCCAACTCAAAGGATTGTACCACTTCGCACCGTATCCTTTCTTATTTTGGAATATTTCGCTGGCTTTTGACCGCCCCTTCTCTTGCCAATCATTTTTTACAGGCTTCACCATTATTTGAATAGCGGCACCTTCATTAGCATCAATTTTTGAAAGCGAATTTATAATTCCATTCAAAGGATCCGCATTCATTCTGGAATAAGCCTTTATCGGATAATAGAATTCCTTTTTAGGAATAATATACGTGGAAACAACTTGGCTTTTTGGCTTAAAAATATTGTAATCATCAACTTGCTCAATATAAGCATCAGGGAAAAAAGCTGTCAGTTGTTTTTCGACAAGAGGCGCTAAATTTCTTGGGCAAACAACGAAAAAATGAACAAGCGAATCAATCACAGCAAACTCAAAAGAGAGAAAATCTTGATCCGTAACAAACCTCTCAACATGATCATTATATATACTGTGCAAAGCAGTATAAAATTGAGACATTATACCTCCGCATATTTCCTTAAAATCTTTTTGCATAGAAAACTGCTCGCCCTCAACTTCTTTATCTTCTTTTGACTCTTTTCTTGGGATTTTGATCTCAAGAAAAACCATATTAAAAGTTCTTTCAATATTCATCCTATATTGAAGATAATACAGAATCACCGCAACTAGTCCCGCTACTGCGATAACGATAAGTGCTATAAGTAACCAAAAATTCATTTTCTAGATTTAAATTTATCAGAACATTTTAACACAAAACCGGAAAAATCGCAATCTAGTCTTTCTTCACTTCTATGATTTTGATTCCCAACTCTTCAATTTGTTTGGTAGGCATCTCAGAAGGAGCTCCAAGCATTAGATCTTTTGCTTTTTGATCTTTAGGGAAGGCGATGACCTCACGAATATTAGGTTCGTCCGCAAAAATCATAATCAAACGGTCAATCCCAAAAGCAATTCCGCCGTGAGGAGGCGCTCCATATTCAAAAGCTCGAAGAATATGTCCAAACCTTCGCTCCCTGTCTTCATCCCCGATTTCCAAAATATCAAAAATCTTTTTCTGCAGTTGCCTGTCATGAATCCTAATAGATCCACCACCAAGTTCATTTCCATTTAAAATTAAATCATAGGCCTTTGCCACAGAATCTTGTGGATTTTTTTCAAAATCTTCGGCATTTTTCGGTGAAGTAAAAGGATGATGTACCGCCGCCAAAGTCTTATTCTCTTCATCGTATTCAAACATAGGAAAATCTTTCACCCACAAGAAAGCGAAGGCATTCTCATCTATAAGTCCCATTTTCTGAGCAACGGAAATTCTCACATGCCCAAGCGCTTCACACGCAGTTTTAAATTTATCCGCCGCAAAAAACACCGCATCTCCATCTTTCGCCCCACATCTCTCGAAAATCGCATCAAGTTCTTCTTTCTTGAAAAATTTCACAATAGAAGATTTCGGTTCTTTATCAATAATCACATAAGAAAGACCTTTTGCTCCATATATTTTTGCGACTTCCGTGAATTCATCAATTTCTTTTCTTGTGAATTTTGCACCTCCTTCAACTCTTAGTGCCTTCACAATTCCACCACTTTTTACAGCATCTTTAAGTACTCCAAATTCAGAGTCTTTCACTAAATCGGTCACATCAGAAAGAGGAAGCTCGTATCGAATATCAGGCTTATCTACGCCATAAACATTCATCGCTTCTTCATAAGTCAAAACAGGGAAAGTTTTTGAAAGCATCTTTTTCTTTGGCACAAATTTTTCAACCAACTCAATCATCAATTTTTCATTCAAAGACATAATATCGTCTTCATCGATGAAAGACATTTCAATATCGAGCTGAGTAAATTCAGGTTGTCTGTCTCCACGCTGATCTTCATCTCTAAAACATCTCGCAATTTGAAAATATCTATCGAAACCAGCGACCATAAGAAGCTGTTTCAATTGTTGAGGAGATTGAGGTAATACATAAAAATTTCCATGATAAAGCCTAGAAGGCACAAGGTATTCACGGCTTCCCTCAGGCGTTCCCTTTATCAAAATAGGAGTCTCGACTTCAACAAAATTTTCTTTTTCAAAGTAATCACGAATATATTTTACGACTTTATGCCTTAAAATTATATTATTTTTAAGCCTCTCTTTGCGAAGATCCAAGTATCTATAAGTAAGCCTTAATTCCTCATTCACATCCTTTTCCTGATCAATCTCAAAAGGAGGAGTCTTTGAAGCATTCAAAATTTTAATTTCAGTAACAACGACTTCGACTTTTCCGGTAGACATGTTTAGATTGTCGTTGCCCTCAGGTCTTTTCCTGACAAGACCAGTAATCTGGAGGACAAATTCAGCCCTCACATCATTCAAAACATCGTGAGCATCGCTGTGCCCGACAGGATCTGAAACAATTTGAGTAACGCCATATCTGTCACGCAAATCTATGAAAATAACCCCGCCATGATCGCGTCTTCGATTCACCCAGCCAGCTAAAATTACTTCATCTCCATCATTCTTGTCGGTTAACGCACCGCACGTATGAGTTCTATACATATAGTTAAATTAAAATCTACCTCATCTTAGAGAAGTTGAGGTTATTTTTCAACCGTATGTTCGGTTCCATAGTTTCAAGTGCACTCCTGAGTCGAAGCGGGCTTTGTAGAACAAGTTAAAATATACAG
>PFOM01000041.1 GCA_002792535.1 Candidatus Peregrinibacteria bacterium CG_4_10_14_0_2_um_filter_38_24
CTGAAAATTTTGTTTTTCCCTTGATATACGAGACCAAAAGATAATAAATCATTGCAATCCAGATTTGCACAAGAACAGCGTTTTTTGATGTTCCAAAGAAGGTTTTAATCTTCAAATGCTGTTTGATCCATTTGAAAAATAATTCAATCTGCCATCTGGCCTTGTAAATATCGGCGATTGTCTTTGCGGAAAGGACAAAATTGTTCGTGAGAAATTGATACGTTTTCTCCGTTTCTTTGTCATAATAACTCACTAAACGCACATCCTCTGGGTAATTTTCGAGAGTTTCTCCTCCACTCAAAACAATTTTTTGATCACTAATAATTCCTTCTTCAAAAACAGGTGAATTCTCAATCACAAAATATTTGATATTTTTCTTCAGCCTAACAACAAAATAGGCTTTTTGTTTGTGTATTTTTTCGTAAAACCATTTGAAATCTATGTATGCTCTGTCCATCACCGTTATGCTGTCCGGAGAAAAAACAAAATCCCTGTTTTTGGCTACAGCAAGGTCATTCTCATGCCCTCCCGATTCAACAACAAATTCAGGAATTTGACTCCGAATGTCAAAAAGACAATGTAATTTGATTGCCCCCTTTGCCTTGCTGAATTTTGCCCATGGAAAAAGTTTCAAACATAGAATAATTGTTGTTGAATCAATGGCTTTAAGAGGATTATCAAACTCAAATTTGGCATTCGGACTTAACTCTTTGCATACTTTAAACAGTTCGTAAAACAGAGATTCGTAAATCTGATACGGCCGATCTCTGTTTGCCTCCGCAATGGTTGATTTGGCCACGGATTGAAGCCCAAGATGATATATTTTGTTCTCTTGGGATAACAATCCGGTTTCAATATCTCTCAGGCTTTCTTTGCCTTTTGCTTGCGCATAAAGCATGATACTAAGCTGATTCCAGCAACTCATTTTCTTCACATATTTGTCAGCTTTATGCTGTCCGACAAACTGCTCAAATCGATTTCTCGGCAAAAGTTCTAGCAACTGATTGAAAATTGTATTAGTGTAGTTCATGAAAAAATCTCAAGTTAGGATGTATGTGTAATCAACATCTATCCTATTCGGCTTGAGGTTTTTTCACAATTCTTAAAAATGTTTACCGGACACTAGTGATCTTGGTGCTCGAAAGAGGACTTGAACCTCCACGGCCTTGCGGCCACTGACCCCTCAAGCCAGCGCGTCTACCAGTTCCGCCATCCGAGCATTTTAAAAATCTTAAGGGAAAACTTACCCTATGAATTTACACTAAATAATAAAAAAATCCAATCTTCGCAAGAAATTATCAAAAACTCCCCTTGCAGTCCATTCCTAAATCGTGAAAAATAAAGAAGGTACTTTTCAATCAATAACCACTACTCACATGAGCTCAATAAAGGACGTCGATCCTCAAGTTTTTACTGCGATTGAACATGAAAAAAAGAGACAAGCGGAAGGAATCGAACTAATTCCTTCAGAAAATTACACATCAGCCGCAGTTTTAGAGGCATGTGGATCAATAATGACAAACAAATATTCAGAAGGTTACCCGGGAAAAAGATATTATGGTGGACAAGAAAACACAGACATCATCGAGAATTTGGCTATTGAACGCGCAAAACAACTTTTCGGCGCAGAGCACGCAAACGTCCAACCATATTCAGGATCTCCAGCAAACACAGCAATTTATTTCGCACTTTTGGAATTTGGCGACACAGTAATGGGGCTTAAACTAGACCACGGCGGACACATCACGCACGGACTTCCGATTTCATTTTCAGGAAAAGCATACAATTTTGTCCAATACGAAGTCGACAAAACAACAGGAAAAATAGACATGGAAGAGGTACGAAGACTTGCACTTGAGCACAAACCAAAACTAATCGTCGCAGGATTCACAGCATATCCTCGTGACATCGAATGGAAAAAATTCAAAGAAATCGCAGACGAAGTTGGCGCAATGACAATGGCTGATATTTCTCATACAGCAGGCTTAATCGCCGGAGGAGTTTTGGAGTCCCCTGTTCCATATTTCGACGTTGTAATGACAACAACTCACAAAACTTTACGCGGACCTAGAGGCGCAATGATTTTATGTAAAGAAAAATTCGCAAAAGCTATCGACCGCGCAGTGTTCCCGGGACTTCAAGGAGGCCCACACGAACATATCATCGCTGGAAAAGCTATTGCATTCCATGAAGCACTTCAACCGGCATTTAAAGAATACGCACAACAAGTTCAGAAAAACGCACGACATTTAGCTCAGGCGATGAAAGCAAAAGGATTCAATCTAGTTTCAGACGGAACAGACACACATTTGATTCTTGCTGACCTTACAAACAAAGGCGTTCCGGGAAAACAAGCACAAGCGGTTTTGGACAGCGTCGGAATCACATTAAATAAAAATACTGTACCTTTCGATTCACGCCCACCGATGGATCCGTCAGGAATTCGCCTCGGCACACCTGCCATCACAACTCGTGGCATGAAAGAGCCCGAAATGGACATGATTGCGGACTGGCTAGATCGAGTAATTTCAAACATCGAAGACACTACTTTGCACGCAAAAATCAAAGAAGAGGTCAAAACGATGTGCTTGAAATTTCCAGTTCCGGGGATAACGTTTTAAGCATCCCGAATATTTCCCCTTTCCTTAATCAATGCCGCGACATTCGCAGCAGATTTGCCGTAGAAGTGAACATAATCACCCAGTGCATACTGTTTATTACCATGCATTTCGGCAAATAAATCAACGACTTTAACGCCAGGACCGGCTTGGTTTCTAATCCATTCATTCAATTCATTAGTTCTATCCTTCAATTCCTCTATAGAAAGAGGATAAACTCCTCCACTCCAACCAAATTTTTAAAAATCACGCTGGAAAATTTTACGTCCACCTTGGAACTAAATTCATCAATTTATCCAATCCAAAAGTTTTCCCAATTGATTCAAATATTTCCATTTTAAATTCGTTTTACTACCACTATAGTGATATCATCCATTTGCTTGTATCCATTGGCGAAGGCTTTTACTTCAGCCAAAATCGCATCTTTGATTTCTTTCGCCGTTGGAAGATTCGAAAATTTTTCGACAGTTGCTTTTAATCGTTCCATTCCAAAAAGTTCTTTTTCATTCCTCCAGCATTCAGGGATTCCATCGCTATAAATCACGACAAAATCTCCGCTGTCCAAACCAATTTCTTCGATTTTTACATGCTTTGAAACATCCGGAATCATACCAAGTGCAATTCCACCCGCTGGCCTTACATCAACATTTTTAGCCTTCGCCACATAATGAAGTAATTGTTCATGCCCTGCATTTACATAAGAAAATTTCTTCGTAGAAACTTGCCACTGAGCAAAACAAAGCGTCAAAAACATCGTCGGCATTGTCTTCGCTTTCAAAACTCTATTCACATCCACTACAACTTGTTTAATATCCTCGCGATCCGCGTAGCCATAAAAAAGCGCATTCGCAATCGAGCTGATAATTCCGGCAGGCACTCCATGTCCAGTCACATCTCCAAGATACATCAATAATCTATCATCACTAACTTTAATAAAATCATAAATATCTCCTCCAATTTCCGACGCAGGAATAAGCCCTCCGGAAACATCAAGATCCGCAAATTGCGGGATTTGATCATCATCCGGAACAAGTCTATCCTGAATCTGAGTCGCAAGTTCAAGCTCTCTAGTGACACGTTCCTTATACACTTTCGCCTCCACGCTCGCGCCAAGATCCACCGCCATTTTGTTAAACGCCTTTCCCAAAAACCCAAGTTCATCACCGCTGGTAATATCAACATGCGTCGTAAAATCTCCACGCGAAATTCCTTCCGCACCTGTCACAAGTTTTTTCACAGATCTCGTGATTTGAAGCGACATTATGAAAGACATAATCATTCCCATCATGATACCGAAAAGCACCAAATACACGATTCTCTTGACCATTATCGCGATTCTCTCATCCAAATGTTTATAATCAATTTTATAAAAAACAACATATTTTTCAGTCGCAGGAACAACAAAATAATCAACCATAGTTCCACTTTCTAGAGCATCGATAGGCTTTTCAAGATTATCCACAAAATCAAAATTTCCTGAAGCATTTTGTTTCAAATAAACAGTTCTTCCATCAAGTGTTTTTAAAGAAATAGATTCAGCCTTCACTTGTGAAAGTAAATCTTCATCTTTAATTACACGCTTCTCTCCATCATATTTCTTATCAGTGTCCGCAGAAGAATCATACAAAACTTCTCCAGAAAAATTCAAAACTTTTATCACAGAAACATCCGCATTCTGATCAAAAATAGTTTTTATTTCTTTATTAAAATAAACAAATCCATTTTGCGCGAGATATAAATCATAATTATAAGCCACTGTCGACGAAGTAAGTCTCGAAAACGCCAAAGCGTTCGCATAAATATCATTCGCAAGTTCAGTCTTTTTTTCGTTAATAAAAAGCATTCCTGCAATCGAAAACATCACTATGACGAGCAGTGAAATCGCGAGAATTAATTTGCTTCGAATTGATATTTTCATTTAACATTTACGTCATCAAAATACAAACTTTCATCTATCCTAGGTTCATAATCAATTTTGTCCGAGAAAGAATAAAACGCTTCATATTCAATAAGTGGCACTCCTATCGGATCATCATCCACCAAAATTTTCATCGCATCCTGCAAAAATATTCGCCTTTTCAGAGGATCCATTTCCGTAGATGCAGACAAAATCAATTGATCCACATTTGAATTTGCATATTTTCCATAATTAAATTCCGCCTTGCTATAAGCCATATCTTTCAAGAAATCATTCGCATCTCCAAAACTGGATTGATACCCAAAGAAATACAAATCAGCATTTCCCGAATCAACACTTTCCATAAATTTATCAAAATCATCATAATAAGAAATAAGAAGATTTATTCCGACATTATTAAGATCTTTTTTAACATAATCCCCAATATATTGAAGCCCATTTGGCAAACTCATTGTCAAAGTCGCCCCATCAAGTCCAAGTTTTAAAATAGTTTCTTTCGAAACTTTTTCATCATAATTTATCGTCGAAATATTTGGATTAAATCCAAAAACTCCATTACTAGCATACTGGTTTATCGGCTCAGCAGAGCCCTTCAACGAGTCCGCCAAAGCCACCGTATCAATTGCGTTTCGGATCGCATTTCTATTGTCTATGCTTTTAAGCAAAGGCGATTTCGAATTAAAAAGTAAAAATTCAATTTCAAGAGTAGGCACACTCACAATTTTAAAATTACGTTCTTTGAAAGTAGCAATCGCATCAAACGGAACGAATGTAAGCAAATCAACCGTCCCATTTAAAAGCATATTTCCTCTCTTCGAAATATCACTTCGTCCATACAAACTAACAGTCTCAAATTTTGGCTTATCCCCCCAATATTCATCAAATCTTTTGAAAATTATTCTATCTTGTGGATAATTTTTTTCAAATGCATACGGTCCAGTTCCAAGAGGAGTTTCGATCGTTTTTTTCTCATATTCCGAAGGAATAATAAGCACACTCGCAAGCTCATTTAAAAGCATCGGATCAGGAACTTTCGTAACAATTTCAACAGTAAGATCATCTCTAACTTCAACTTTATCTATATTTTTCAAAACATCTTTTAGTTCAGATTCTTTGTGTTGCATCGCTCTATTCAAACTCGCGACAACATCTTGCGCGCTAAAAACAGATCCATCTTGAAAAACGACATTCGGACGTAAATTAAATTCCCATGTATTTTCTCCAACCACACCCCAAGAAAGTGCAAGAGCAGGCCTCATTCGAAGATCTCTATCCGGCCTAACAAGCGGATCATAAGTATTTTCAAGACGAGTTCTGATAAGAGGATCAGCCTTTGTCGGCTCAAAAGAAATCTCTTCGTAAGGCAACATCACCTTAAGTTCAGTCAGATTGGACATTTCTTTCACAGGCCCAGCAAAGAGCTTCGTTAAGCCCAAAAAGAAACTTACTGGTTGTTCATAAAAAAGATTAAATCCAATCCAAACAAATACCCCAAGAAAAACAGTATAGAACGAATATTTAGCAATTTTCGAACCTTTCGATTCTTCATATTCGAAAACATTTTCATCCGCACCCGCAGGCTGATTTTGATTTTCTATTTGTTTTTGTTTTTCGTCCACGTTTAGGTTCATTTATATCTAGATATTCTAGCACAAAAAAACAGAAAAAACAATTCTAAAGAGACAAAATCTCTATACCATTCGACCAAGTTTATAAAAAGATGAAATCCGACGAATAATTGAAGAAACATTTAAAATATCACCAGCACCTTCATTACCTTCATTAGACATACGAAAATCATTATTTGATTAAGTTTACGATATTATAACATAAATAATAAAAACAGGCAAACAAGGCTACCTCAAAAACGGGCCGCGTGAACAAATTAATTGTTCATCTCTCCAAGGATCTTTCTCATTTCCGATTCAAGCCCATTATCCCCCATTTTCTCCGCCAAAAAGAGCATTCTCTGATAAGTAGATTTATATTTTTTAGCATCCGCAACCGTTTTCACGGAAGATACTATTTCAACAAGAGAATTATATTCCTTTGCATAACAAGATTTCAGCATTTCCATATTTCCAGCCTTCCCAAAATAAAATATCGCCGCATTGAAATCTCTAATTTTGTAAGCACTGTTCCCAAGATTTTCATATGCAATATTAAGATTTTTCTCAACCAAACTTCTAAGACTGCTGGTCGCATACGCAAGTTGTGCACTTTTCACCATCATGCGCGGAGAAATAACAACAGCCTCTTCTCGAAAATCAGGAATATCCAAAATATTTGTAGCAATAATTTCTGTAACCGGAAGCACGTCAGTCGATTCACGATATCTCATAAAAGTTCCATTCGTCGCCTCGATATCTATATTCCTAAAATGCAAACAAACATGCTCAGGCAAAAGTTTTATATTGAGCTCGTTTATGTCATATTTAAGGGAAAAAAGATAAATATACAAAGTCACAATTTGATTACAATCCCCTTCCAGTTTTTCTTTTTCTGGATCATTCAAAAGTTTTCCAAAACTCGAAGTTTCGATGTAATGATAAAGATTTTCAGGCTGTAAAAAGTCCGCAATTTTTCTCAAAAAAATAATTTTATCAGTCCCGCCTTCAGGATACGTCAAATCATTTTCCTTGATTTCTTCTCTCACGAAAATTTCATCAATTTGACTTGTCTCACAAAATTTCAAAAATTTATCCGAAATTTTTTCAGCATTTTTATACATTTCTCGTCTTTTTGATTTCGATAAATACTCATATCCTTTAAATTTTCTCTCCATCCAAATATTAACAACTATCAAGTTTTTCCGCATAAGAGAGAGCAATTCCTCTTTTATGTCAGACAATCTATCCGTCGATTTCACCCCCGTAAAAAACCTATTAACCTTCCACTCAAAAAAACTCACATACGAAGTGAAAAATAACACTATCCATCCCAAAATTTTTCCAAAAGTTTTCATATCGTCAACAAGTATAACATATTAGAAAGTTACAGGAATATTATTTATAGCTCGCTTTCTTTTTCCAATATCTATCTTTTCCCATAACGAACAGAATCGCTATAAATAATATTCCTGTAACTTTCTATCAAATAATTTTTGGTGTTTTGGGAAAAATAATTAAAGTAGAGAATGGAGTTTAGGAAATATTACTTTGAACGATTCTGTTCATTACCAAAAAACAATGACATTAGAAAAAGCAAGCGAGGGCAAAGTAATATTTCCTAAACTCTACATCGCTACACTAGTTTTTCTTTAACACCGCCAAAAATGCCTCCTGCGTAAGATTCACTTTCCCCATCATTTTCATGCGTTTTTTCCCTTTTTTCTGCTTTTCTAAAAGTTTTCTTTTTCGGCTGTAATCACCTCCATAAAGACCACTCGTTACATCTTTTCTAAAACCGGAAACCGTTTCTCTAGCAACGACTTTTGCTCCAATGGCCGCCTGAATCGGAATCACAAACTGTTCTCGAGGAATAAGATCTTTGAGCTTTTTAGTCATCTCCCTTCCAATTCTTTCAGCATCATTTCTATGCACAATCAAAGAAAGTGCGTCCACTTTTTCTCCGGCAATAAGAAAATCCAATTTCACCAAATTTCCAAGCCTAAAATCCAAATGCTCATAATTCATTGAAGCATATCCACTCGTCAAACTTTTCAAACTATCATAAAAATCAATAACAATTGAAGCAAGCGGCAATTCAAAAATAACCAAAACCCTCGACAAACTCAAATATTGCATATTTTTGAATTCGCCTCTTTTCTCGGTACAAAGCGTCATAATACTCCCAACATAATCTTTCGGAGTCAAAACCTCAATCTTCACCCATGGCTCTTTTATACCATCTATATGAGAAGGATCGGGAAGCTCACTCGGAGAAGAAACAAAAACTTCATCTTTTCCGGTAACAGCGATATAAGAAACGCTCGGCGCGGTAACAATCAAATCAAGATCATATTCACGTTCAAGTCTTTCCTGCACAATATCCATATGTAAAAGCCCCAAAAATCCACATCTAAACCCAGACCCAAGCGCACCGGACTGCTCAGGCACATAAGAGAGTGAACTATCGTTTAATTGAAGCCTATCAAGCGCTTCCCTAAGCATCGGATATTCATCTGTATCCGTACAAAAAACACCGGCAAAAAC
The DNA here is from genome assembly GCA_002792535.1 of Candidatus Peregrinibacteria bacterium CG_4_10_14_0_2_um_filter_38_24. GTDB lineage: Bacteria > Patescibacteriota > Gracilibacteria > UBA1369 > LOWO2-01-FULL-3 > UM-FILTER-38-24. Next base: position 8,691 of record PFOM01000041.1, read on the forward strand.
AAAAGGACGAACAACGCTATACCCAGGAAGAGCAATGGCTTGAGGAAGATCCATTCCAGTCGAACCGGCCGCCCAAATTGTATCTCCAACTCTCGCCTCACGCACACTCCTCACTCCCGTCACAATATATCCAACCTCACCGGCCCGAAGAATCTGACAAGGCTTATATTTTGGCTTAAAATGGCCAATCTCAAGAACCTCAATATAAGTCTTAGTATTCAAAAAATATATTTTATCCCCTTTTTTCACTTCACCACTCGTCACCCTCACGTAAGTTACAACACCTTTATAAGTATCATAAACAGAATCAAAAATAAGAGCTTTAAATTCATCACCAACATTAAATGGCTTCGGCGCGGGAATTCTCTCAATAACACGATCCAAAACCAATTCCACATTAGTCCCCTCTTTCGCGGAAACCGCAATAATCTCATCTTTTGAAATTCCCAAAACATCCTCAATTTCCTTCGATCGCAATTCTACATCCGCAGAAGGAAGATCAATTTTATTTAAAACAGGAATAATTTCGAGCCCATGATCAAGCGCCATATAGCAATTCGCAAGAGTCTGCGCCTCAATTCCCTGCGTTGCATCAACCACCAAAATCGCGCCTTCACAAGCCGCTAAACTCCTCGATACCTCATACGAAAAATCCACATGCCCGGGAGTATCAATCAAATTCAAAATATATTTTTCCCCACCTTTTTCCCATTCCATTCGAACAGGCTGAAGTTTGATAGTAATTCCCCTTTCCTGCTCAAGCTCCATCGTATCCAGCATTTGACCATGTTTCATATCACGCTTCGCGATAGTATTTGTGACCTCCAGAAATCTGTCCGCAAGCGTCGACTTTCCGTGATCTATATGCGCAATAATACAAAAATTTCTAATATTCATAAGCTACAAGATTATACCTGCAAAGAGACCGGAAGCAAAGGCACAAATATCCTTTCGAACTTAAGCTTCTTTTGAATAAAATAATACTTCTCCTAAATAAAACGCAATGCGTTCTCAAAGATATTTGTGCCTTTGCTTCCCTTAACTTTGAGCAAGAAAAAATGCAAATCTTGATTTAGAGAAATAGTAATGAAATATATTTTGGGACGCATTGCGTTACATTCAAAAAAATATAGTTAATTACTAAAGAAGCTTAAGTCCCAAAGTATATTTCATTACTATTTCTCGATACACTAGGTTTGCAATTCCCCCCCCTTTGTGCTAAAATTATATGAAAAATAAAAACAAATATGCAACAATACAAAGTTCCTCAAGACGTACAAAGAGAAGACACGATCATCGGACCGTTGACTTTAAAGCAGTTAGGTATTCTCGGAATCGGCGGAGGAATCGCATACGGAATTTACATCAGCTTGGCAAAAAGTTATCCAATGGCAATTTGGCTTCCACCAATGGTAATCATCATTGCGATCACCCTCGCTTTTGCATTTTTAAAAATTCACAATTTAGACTTTGTAACATTCATAATGGCATACACCGAATTCAATTTTTTACCAAAAAAAAGAATATGGATTCAGGGCAGTGGATACCCTTTTATCTCCCCTTTTGAAACCCCATACAAAGAACAAAAGAAAAAAGAACTTACAAGAAAAATGGGCGCAAAAATAGAATCATTAAAAGAATTATCACGCGTACTTGATACACATGGAGGCATCGACGAAGCCGAAACGCCCCCTTCACCAGAAGAAAAAAATAATTAAAAAATATGAACATACTTGACCAAATAGCTCCGGCACAAAAAAACAGAAACAATGCATCCTCAAGCACTCAAACGAATTTACGCATAGGTGAAATTCGCGACGACGTACTTGTGTTAAAAAACGGAGGAATGAGAACCATTTTGAAAACAACAAGTATCAATTTCAACCTAAAATCCGAACAAGAACAAAACGCTATTATAAGCGGATATCAATCATTTTTGAATGCATTGGACTTTCCTATTCAAATAGTAGTGCGCTCAAAAAAACTTGATATCGACAATTACATCGATCAAGTCAAAGAACTTGGAGAAAAACAAGAAAACAAACTTCTTCAGGAACAAACATACGAATATGCGCAGTACATAAAGAAATTAGTGGACTACGCGGACATCATGGAAAAAGAATTTTACGTAATTATTCCATACAATCCCGCAAGAACACCGATGGAAGAAGGCGGAGTTTCAAGCTTCCAAAACTTCTTCAACAGATTATTCGGCCAAAAAGAATCTTTTTCAGACATAAAACAAAGACACGGCGAATTCCAAAATTTAAAAAGAGACTTAATGCAAAGAGTAAACACAGTTAAATCAGGTCTTGAAGGATGCGGCCTAAAAGCCGAAGAACTAAACACTCAAGAAATAATCGAACTTTTCTACAACATCTACAATCCGGTCATTTCAAGAAGCGCAAAACTAAAAGACTTGGCAAACACAGCCATCGAAAACGACCTCGAGCGCGAAAAACCCGACAATCCGGACCTAGTTGGAACTCCGACCACAACAGGAGAACAGAAGTAATTACAATCAAGTCTTCTGTTTTTTACATTGGGTCTCGTGGGTTCCCAACGCAAAAAACTCCTTACCGTTTTGGAAAGGAAGAAAACCTTTTCCAAAAGGTTTTCTTAGTAAAATAAAAAGCATTATCTTGGCAGCGCCCTACTTTTCCATAGACAAGCTATAGTATCATCGGCGAAGGCCGGCTTAACTGCTGTGTTCGGGATGGGAACAGGTGTACCCCAACCTCTTAAACTACCAAGATAGTACCTTTTATTTCAAATATCATTTCCAGCCCTTAAATCAGGCTCAAACTTATACCGTAGTATTTCTTACACCAATCACTAGTCAAAGTAAAGAATCTCTTAAATGTATAAAAATAATCACAATCGCCCATTAGTATCGCTCGACTCAACACATCACTGTGCGTACATCTGCGACCTATCAACCCTGTAGTCTTCAGGGGGGCTATAGGGATATATAATCTTAGGAATAGCTTCCCGCTTAGATGCTTTCAGCGGTTATCCATCCGAACGTAGCTACTCTGCAATGCCGCTGACGCGACAACAGATACACCAGAGGTTCGTTCATCCCGGTCCTCTCGTACTAGGGACAACATCCTTCAAATATCCTGCGATCATGGAAGATAGAGACCGAACTGTCTCACGACGTTCTGAACCCAGCTCGCGTACCGCTTTAATTGGCGAACAGCCAAACCCTTGGGACCTTCTCCAGCCCCAGGATGCGACGAGCCGACATCGAGGTGCCAAACTGATTCGTCGATGTGAACTCTTGGAATCAATAAGCCTGTTATCCCCGGAGTAGCTTTTATCCGTTGAGCGATAGCGCACCCACGTGCCACTATCGGATCACTAACGCCTGCTTTCGCATCTGCTCGACTTGTAGGTCTCGCAGTTAAGCTCCCTTATGCGTTTGCACTATCAGCCTGATTTCCATCCAGACCTAGGGAACCATTGCGCGCCTCCGTTACTCTTTAGGAGGCGACCGCCCCAGTCAAACTACCCACCAAGCACTGTCCTTTAATCCCAGATTAATGGGAAAAGTTAGATCCTAAGTATAGCAGGGGTGGTATCTCAAGGATGACTCCACCTCAACCAAAGTCGAGGCTTCAAAGTCTCCCACCTATCCTGCGCGAGCTATACCCAGAATCAATGCCAAGCTATAGTAAAGCTTCACGGGGTCTTTTCGTCTTTCCATGATAAGCTGGCATTTTTACCAGCTCTGTAATTTCGCCGAGTCTATTTTTGAGACAGTTTTCAGATCATTACTCCATTCGTGCGGGTCAGAACTTACCTGACAAGGAATTTCGCTACCTTAGGACCGTTATAGTTACGGCCGCCGTTCACCAGGGCTTAGATTCGAAACGTGAATTTCTCCTCGTGACCTTCTGGCACTGGGCAGGAGTCAGCCCCTATACATTGTCTTGCGACTTTGCAGAGACCTGTGTTTTTGTTAAACAGTTGCCTGAAATCTTTTACTGCGGCCAGTCATAATAAAACAACTGGCAAGGTTTATCCCGAAGTTACACCTGTTGTATTGCAAAGTTCCTTAAAAATAGTTATCTCGATCGTCTTGGTCTACTCGACCTACCCACCAGCGTTGGTTTGCGGTACGGTAACTTAATTTTCTCGCTACCGAGGATTTTCTTGGCAGATGAACCCCCCGGAATCTCTCCGTCAAAGACGAAGAATTTTGCATCGTTACTCATAAACTCTAAGGGATTTACCTCAAAGAGCATAAACTTGTAACTTGCACGTGAATTCATTAACACGCTCCGGCTATCCATCCACGTCTCCCCTGAGCTAACGCCACAATTGGTTCAAATCGTTCTTTCAACTTAGGACCGAAATCCTATGAAGATCAAACAATAAGCCCCGCATGTTTTGTTCTGACGAAAATTAAATTGTACAGGAATATTAACCTGTTATCCATCGACTACGCCTTTCGGCCTCGCCTTAGGACCGACTAACCCCAAGTCGATTAACGTGGCTTGGGAAACCTTGGGTTTTCGACGTTCGGGTTTTTCACCCGAATCACGCTACTTATACCAACATTTTCACTTCCTGCCGCTCCACCCAAGTTCACACTCGAGCTTCGATGCTGACAGGAACGCTCCTCTACCGCGCCACATTGCCGAAGCACTGTGACACCCGCGTCTTCGGTTAAAGCTTTGAGCCCCGCTATATTTTCGGCGCGAAATCGCATAGACTAGTGAGCTATTACGCACTCTTTAAAGGAATGGCTGCTTCTAAGCCAACCTCCTAGGTGTATAAGCGACTTCACATCCTTTACCACTTAAGCTCTATTAGGGACCTTAGACGACGATCTGGGCTGTTCCCCTTACGACTATGGCACTTAGCTGTCATAGTCTCACTCCTGTAAAATTCACAAGGGTATTCGAAGATTATCTAGGTTTGGTAGACTTATTTCGTCCCCTAGCCTAAACAGAGCTCTACCCCCCTAGCTTAATTTACAAGGCTAACCCTAAAGCTATATCGAGGAGAACCAGCTATCTCTGAGTTCGTTTAGCTTTTCACTCCTACTCACAGCTCATCCACCGCCTTTACAACGACGGTTGGTTCGGCCCTCCAGTCACCGCTAGGTAACCTTCAGCCTGGCCATGAGTAGCTCACTCAGTTTCGGGTCTAGTGCACGACACTATATACGGGTTATTCACCCTCGCTTTCACTATGGCTCCAGGTATTACTCCTTTAACCAAGCGCCGTACAGCTAACTCGTTGGTCCGTTCTACAAAAAGTACACCGTCACCCGCTTGCGCAGGCTCCGATTCGTTGTAAGCATAAAGTTTCAGATTCTATTTCATCCCCCTAACCGGGGTACTTTTCACCTTTCCCTCACGGTACTTGTTCACTATCGATCTCCAAACCTATTTAGCCTTGGAAGGTGGTCCTCCCAGATTCAAGCCGGATTTCTCGTGTCCGACCCTACTCAGGAACACTCTAGAGCTTTATACTATTTTCGACTACGGGACTATTACCCTCTTTGGTCGCTCTTTCCAGAGACGTTTGTCTAATAGTAATAAAGATCATATTGAGGTCCTACAACCCTCTGTTCCGTGGAACAAAGTTTGGGCTACTCCCCTTTCGCTCGCCACTACTAAGGGAATCTCTATTTGATTTATTTTCCTTGGTTACTTAGATGTTTCAGTTCACCAAGTGTCCTAGATATACCTATGTATTCAGTATAACTTAGCCCGCATAACCGGGACTGGGTTTCCCCATTCGGAAACCTTCGGGTCAAAGCCTGCTTAGCGGCTCACCGAAGCTTATCGCAACTAGCTGCGTCCTTCATCGGAGTTTGGAGTCAAGGCATTCACTTTATGCTCATAAGTAGATTATTTTTTATTCGAGAGATCCAATTACTTTAACTAGTAATTGGTATCAGAAATTACATTTGTTTGACGATCAAACTTACTTACTTGCTTACTTAACTAACTTACTTTGATTCTTATTGATTGTTTTTCGAAATATATTAGATATATATTTGAAACCTGATTTTTAAGGGGCAAAAAAAAGATGTGCCTTCTGCACATCCTCAAAGCTAACAATTTTTGAAAGAAACTTACGTTGTTAACCTTAAGGACAAGCAGCAGTTTTTTCGCATGAAATAGGGTAAAAATTTAACTCAACTAACTCAAAATGCGGAGCAATTATATGGATGTCATCCACTAAAGTCAACACTATTTTAGAAAAATCTTCCGAAGCTTCCAATAAGCAGGGATTGTAGCGCACCGAAGCCATACATTAGAGATAGAATAAACGTCAAAATCCCAAGTAAAACAACAAAAGTATTTGTTCCTCCCGCCCCAAGAAAACTTTCTGCAAAATCCACATTGCCAATAAACTCACGAATTGCCCTCCTATAATAAAGAATCAAAAATGCCGCCGGACAACCCAAAGCAATTGCAAGAAAACGATCCATAAAAAATGAGGTTAATTACAAAAGGATTCTAGCAGAAAATAAATACATAATAAAGTCCCTCTTTTTTAATTGACTAAACTTTTTGTTTAAAGTAATTTTGTTTTTGCGATTTTTGGCGTATTATATGCAAAATCGTATGAGGGCGATTAGCTCAGCTGGTTAGAGCGCTACACTGATAATGTAGAGGTCAGAAGTTCAAGTCTTCTATCGCCCACCATTTAATAGCGAGAAAAACGATCCGCAGGCGCAAGCAAAATGAGCTTGTGAATTTTGCTGTAGCCGTAGGAAAACTTTCAAGAAAAATGCTTTTACGAACAAGTGAGTAAAACATTTTTCGTAGAAAGTTTAGTTTTTCCCTATTGAGAATTATTTCTCGTACAAATAAACTCTATCCACAACCTTTTTAGGCTTCAGCGTGGGCATTTTAAATTCATTTGAGATTACGATTGTGCCTTTTTTTAAATTTGGCCAAACTTCGCGCTCAAATTTTTCCATCGAACGATCAAAAAGAAAACAAAAAATTTTATTAAATTTCGTTAAATCTTTTTTCCAAAAATTTCCATATTCAATTTTCGCCTTCCCTTTGCGAAAAAACGAAAGCCATTTCGCAAACAAAAAAGTCGGAATCGAGAGCTCGTATCCAACAGCCAAATCAACCCCTTGTTTGGAAATTCGATCAATCATCACTCCATCTCCACATCCCAAATCCACTACCCTATCCCCTTTCTGAAAATTTCCAAGTTCAAAAATCGCGGAATTTTTTCTTTTCAAACTTCGCACATACGGCGCACCAAAAATCATCGCATACATCCCCGGCAAAACCAAAATCGCCCACACAAAAAAAATAGCAACCTTAAGCCAAATATTCAAATCAAAGCTCACAGAAACCGCCAAAATGAGAGTTAACAAAACTTCAAACATAAAAAAAG
>PFOM01000012.1 GCA_002792535.1 Candidatus Peregrinibacteria bacterium CG_4_10_14_0_2_um_filter_38_24
ATGAAATAGGCGATGAGATTAGCATACATTGAAGGTGTCCGCAACGAAAATTTCATACAACGTCCATGAATAACTGAAGTTTGGTGGCGGTACAATTTGCGCGATAGCGCATACCGCCGCCAAATTTGGGAGAGCGAATGAAGCAAAGCGGAATGAGTGAACCAGTTATTCATTGTTAGCTGTTGTAATTAAATTCGCGAGCGATAGCGAGCATTATTTGGGGCAATTCTTGTTTCAGTAAACTTCTTGCAGATAACATTTTTCACAGTAGACTTTTTGCGCATCTTTTGCCGTGAATGGTGTTGTTATTTCAATACTGCATTTGTCACATTGTTTTTTTACCAATTTGCGAGCAGGACGTAAAGCCAGTCTTTCTTTGTGCCGTTGATCTGGATGTCTTTTGGGGATTGATAAATTCATGGACTTGTAAAACTCTTTTTCGGCATCAACGAGATTAAATGGTCGCCCTGTAATTTCGCAGATGATACTATTTGGTGGTATTTCCCCTTGGTATTTAGTTTCTTTTTCTGTATGCGGGAAATATTCATTGGCTACGGTATCTTCATATTTAAACGGACTCATTTCCAAGGGGAAATACTGGCCCCATTCGCCGGTTTTTTGCATGTGTTCAATGATTTTGGCGACCATTTTTTCGTATTCTGGCTTTGCGTACTGCTTGTTTAAAATGCAGTACTGTCCGTTTCGCAAATTTGAGCAGCCGAATACATTTTGGCATGAGTGGACATTATCAACGTAAAGCGCATTATTTGTGCTCCAAGCTCCGTTGGCAAAAAGAACATTGTATGATTTGTAACCCACACTCATGCCTTCATACGAAAGCTCCATTTCTGTTGTATGGCACACATCCATAATGTCTTTAACTTGATAGCCGGTATAAACAAAACGGCAATCTTCCCCGTATGCCAGATCAAAGCAGAGTTGTGCGTTTTTGCAGTTTGAAAGAAAGTTGCCCAAGCTGTTTTCACAGTTGGTCATGCTTAAACCTTTGTGAATGGTATTGAATTTAAGTTTTACAAACTGCTCACGGAGGCTATCAAGTTTCCCTTCAGAAAGCTGTTTGGCTATTTCCGCTTTCTTGGAAAGAAACTGCTCCTTTGAATAAGGTTGATTGAAAATATAATACTGTTTATTTCGTAAATTCGATGAGAACAGGCAGTTGGAGCAGTTTCGACAGTTGTAGAGAAACATGCTTTCATTGCAGTTTTTACAGTCTTGAGAGTATAAAAGCTGATAACAGCCCTGCACATCAACGACCTCGTAGCAATATTTTGATTCCAGACAATTGAGTGTGTCCAAACAGCTTTCTGATTTAATAACTTGTGTGCCATACAAACAGTCTTCGTTGTATTCGGCTGCGAAAATAAGATGGCAATGCTTGTTATAGCCCGATAGGTTTATATATTCGGAGCTTTCGTTGTTTGTAACATGCAGTGACAAATGCGGTATTGACTGTTTGAGTTCAGCAAATTGCTCGAAGAAAGGGCGCTCGAAATCAAAGTCACGACCAAAATCTAACGGATTCCACTTATCACTCCACCATTCTTGAGGTGAATAAACTTTGTATGGTGAATCTTGTCTATAAATTGAGATAATGTCTTTACTGCTCATGTCGCATTTACGGTGATAGAGTGCCCTTTCGTTGCGGAAAGATAAGCGTCTTTGCTGTCTGCAATCTGGACATAATGTTGGTTCTGGAACGGCAAAAGTTGCGCCTTCAATTTTTACTGAAAATTTTTGCAAGAAGTTTTTGTCATCTTCTGGAATTGTGAACTGATTTTGGCACTTTTCACATGTTTTCATATTTGTAGTTTAGACTTCCGCCGCAAACCCGCCTGCGTAAGCTGGCGGAAGTTTAGTTTGAAACAAGAATTGCCCCAAATAATTTTTCGGCGACAGCCGAAAAGAATTTAATTATTTCAGCTAACGTCCATGACTATGCGACGTTTGCCAGTGGTAAAATACGCTGAAAGCGTACCACTGGCAAATGTGGGAGAATGACTGAGCGGAGCGAAGGAATGAACCTCATAGTCATTGTTGTGTGATGAAGTCAGAAATTTCCTTCTTGAGAATTGTTTATTGGTTTCTCTTTAGGGCTTCTGTAGCAAGTTTTGCTTCCCACTTAACAATGACTACTTTTCCGTAGGGTGTATCAATTTCCTTGGCATCTAATGGTCTTTGGCCATCAGAGTCGAGATTCAGGGAATCCTCAACTGTATCAGCTGGAGAGGTATTCCAATAAACAATTCTTCCATCTTCCTTATAGCGTTTACCGCCGTTTGGATAGGAATTAAGTATATCGTCCGAATTTGTGTCCAAGTTTTCCATAAATTTATAAGTTAATTGGCAAGAGTTGATTATTGCCTAAATTCACCAATCTGTCAAGAAATTTCTGACTTTTTCACACAACTGGTTCTTATACGAACTTTTTAGAAATATTTTAGGATTTTTTAATAAAAATTTAATCCTATGCTGTTATGGTAGCTCGTGTATTTAATAAAATCAAATGTTTAAAATACCTTTTAGAGGTTTGCAAATCGCAAAGTTTGATAGTATCGATTTTTGCGTGAGAGAAACAGAGCGGGAATTGAAATTGAGGAATTATAGTCCAAAAACCATCAAAAGTTACTTGTTGTACCTTAAAGATTATTTGTTTTTTGTGAAAAATAACAATAAAAAACCTGATATTGAAGCAATCAAAGATTTTCTTCTTGAGAAACATGACCTAAAATATTCTCCACAAACCGTAAATCTTGCTCTTAATTCTATAAAATTTTTCTATAGAAATATTGCGGGAAATCCTTTTCCTGTACGGATAAAATGTTCTAAAAGATCTATGAAGTTGCCTGTCGTTATCTCAAAAAATAATATTTTAAAATTAATAGACTCAATTCAAAATAAAAGACACAGGCTTCTTATCTCTCTTTCTTATGGAGCTGGATTTCGTGTTAGTGAAGCCATCAAACTCAAGATTAAAGATTTGAATTTTGAAGAAAATATCATTTATGTCCGTGAATCAAAAGGCGGCAAAAGCAGAATCACTATTTTGCCTGAGAAGTTAAAAACTGATCTTTCTGATTTTATTTTGGGACGTGATTTTAATGATTATGTTTTCGTTAGCAATAGATGTGGACGGCTTACCACTCGCACTGCACAAAAAATCTTTAGCAATGCACTTTTAAAGACAGGCGTTTTCTGTGATGCGACTTTTCACAGTCTTCGCCATAGTTTTGCCACCCACCTGCTCGAAAACGGCACCGATATCCGCTATATACAAACTCTTTTGGGGCATCAAAACATACGCACCACGCAGAGATATACTCAGGTTTCTGTGTCGAGTATTCAAAATATTAAAAGTCCGCTTTGAATACTAAGCTAAAACTAACCTTGAAGTGTCCAATGGTTTTATTTCAAAATTCAGCTTTTTTGATAATTTTTCTGATTCGATCTCGAGGTTATAATGAGATTGAAGGTTTAGCCAAAATTGTGCCGAAGTTGTAAAATATTTACTAAAGCGAAGTGCCGTATCAGCAGAGATAACCCTTTCTCCGTGCACTATTTCATTTATTCTTCTCGCCGAAACTCCGATGTCTTTTGCAATTTTGTATTGAGAAAGACCGAAAGGTTTCATGAATTCTTCCATTAGAATTTCTCCGGGAGTAATTGGTGATATTTTTTTAGTCATTGTTTATTTGTGATAATTTGTTATTTCTACTTCATGTGCTTCTCCGTTTTTCCACTCGAAGCAAATTCTCCATTTGTCATTTATTCTTACACTATATTGGCCTTTCCTGTCCCCTTTCAACTGTTCCAGATGATTTGACGGCGGGATACGTAGGTCATTTATCGACATAGCCGCATCTATCATCCATACCTTTCTCATTGAGATCCTTTGAATTTCCGGAGGTAGTTTTCGAGACATTTCTCTGTTGAATATTTTCTCCGCCTCCTTGTCTTTGAAACTCTTAATCATATTAACGTAGTACGTTATTAGTGTAGCGCGTTATTAGTGCGCGGTCAATATTATTTATTAGCAAAATTAAATTTTATTTACAAGATTTTGTTGTGAAAAAGTGTTGTTGGATTTGTAACGACACTTTTTATAATAATTTTGTGGACAAGTTCTCCAATTTCTTGTACGATGACCAAAAGACCTAAATTTTTTAGTATATGGGAAACATTAAAGATTACAAAATAGCGACACTTGGAAGCCACACCGCTTTGCAAATCTTAAAAGGCGCAAAAGATGAAGGATTTGAGACAATATGTATTTGTGAAAAAGGCAAAGGAAAACCTTATCAAAGCTACGAAGTCGCGGATCAGATTATCATGGTTGATTCGTTTAAGGACTATTTTACTATTGAAGATCAGCTGATAAAGCAAAATGCAATTATCGTTCCCCATGGGTCTTTTGTGGCTTATATCGGCCCTAGCAAAATGATGGAGGTCAAGGCTATGCATTATGGAACAAAAGCTATTTTGGAATGGGAATCGGACAGGATGAAAGAGAGGCAATGGCTTCTTAGTGCCAATATAAAACTTCCAAAAGTTTTCAAAACACCTGAAGAAATAGACTGCCCTGTCATCGTAAAATTTCATGGAGCACATGGAGGAAAGGGATATTTTATTGCAAATTCTGCAAAAGAATTTTATGAAAGATATGAGGTTTACAAAGGCAAAGAAGGTCATGACAAATATGCAATACAAGAATACGTGGTCGGAGTTCCTGTATATACACACTATTTTTATAGCCCCCTTACAGGCGAACTTGAGGTAATGGGATTTGATAAAAGATACGAGTCAAATGCCGATTCTATCGGGCGAATTGCGGCAAAAGATCAGGTTGATGTAGACATCCGTACGACTTATACAATCACCGGAAATGTACCTTTGGTGGTCAGAGAATCGCTTTTACCTGAGATTTTCGAGATGGGACAACGTGTAGTCGAGGCTTCGAAAAAATTGGTTAAAGGAGGGCTTTTCGGGCCGTTCTGTCTTGAAGGTATCATCGATCCTGAACTTAATTATTCAGTTTTTGAAATTTCAGCAAGAATTGTAGCCGGTACAAATCCGTACATCAACGGGTCTCCTTACACTTGGCTAAAATATAATGAACCAATGAGCACTGGACGTAGACTGGCAAGAGATATTAAAATGGCGATAGAGCAAGACAGGCTTTCGGAGGTTCTTGGATAAGAAAGCTGAAATTATATTTTAATTTTTACAGCAATGATCGGACAAAAAGATATTTTGGAAATTTTGAAATCTTATGATCTTAAAAATATAACAATCGGTGTTCTTGGCGGACACAGCGCACTTGATGTTTGCTCTGGCGCGAAAAAACATGGATTTAAAACTGTTGCAGTTTGCCAAAACGGCAGAGACAAGACATATTCTAAGTATTACAAAACTCGTGACGGGAAGGGTTGTATAGACGAAATTATTTTAGTCGATAAATTTTCAGATATTATAAATGAAGATGTTCAGGAAAAGTTGAGGGCTATTAATACGATTTTCATACATAATAGATATTTTTGGGTTTATTTTAAGGATTTCAAAGACTTTGAAAACAAGTTTAAAGTGCCGGTCTTTGGGCTTAGGGAAGGCGTAAAACTTGAAGAGAGAGATCAGCCGAAAAATCAATATTATCTTCTTGAAAAAGCTGGGATAAGAATGCCGAAAATCATAAGAAAAGGTGGTGAAAAATTGAGTTATGATGAGACAAAAAAATTGTTGGACGCACACTTTGTTACTGAAAAAGGTGGACCATTGATTGTAAAAGTGAATGAGGCAATAAGGGGATATGAAAGAGCTTTTTTCGTAGTTACAAATACTGATTCTTATTTTACCGTTAGTGAAAAAATGATAAATGAAGGAAAAATAAATAAATCAGATTTGGATAATTCCGTAATCGAGGAATTCATCATTGGTGCACAAATAAATTTCAATTTCTTCTATTCCACTCTTACCGGTGAGATTGAAATCATGGGAACTGACCTACGCCGACAGACTTCTTTGGATGGATTCTTGAGATTAAATGCAGATACACAGATGGAACTTTTGAAGGATGGATATGCGCCTTCGATGATCGAAACAGGACACGTGGCCTGTACGACAAAAGAATCAATTCTCGAAAAAGCTTTTGAGGCAGGAGAAAAATTTGTGGCAACTTTGAAAGAAGAGGTCGCTCCCGGAATCATCGGCGCTTTTGCCCTACAGGGAGCCATTGCGGCGTACGAAGGAAAGGAAGAATTTGTAGTTTTTGATGTTTCAATGAGAATTCCCGGATCACCGGGGACGAGATTTACGCCTTGTACAACCTATCTTTATGGCGAGAGCGTGAGTTATGGCGATAGAATCGCAATGGAGGTGAAAGAAGCGGTGAAACAAGGGAAGTTGGGGGAGATTTTGACTTAAGGAATTTTTTCTCTTGCCGATCTATGCAAGTTATTATTTCCTAGTAAAGATTTTAGTTTTTTTTAATAAAAATTTAATGTCGATGTGTTAGTGTGCATTTGATCTTTGATTGTTTGCATCCTTAATACGTTGACAATGTCAGTACAAAGTAATTACAACGATAGTGTTCTTAACCAATATAATATGAGCACTATTCAAGTTCGGATTGATGAAAAAATGAAGAAACAATCTCAAAAAATCCTTGAGGAAATAGGGATGGATTTGAGCGGAGCTATTAAAATTTATCTTAAGCAAATAATTATAAAAGAAGGCTTGCCTTTCAAGGTTTTGACCGAAAATGGGTTTACAAAGGAATTCGAAAAAGAAACTTTAGAGGCATACAAAATGGCTAAAAATAAAAAAGATTTGGTAGGACCTTTTGAAGGGAACAAGGCAGTAGATTACTTAAAAGATTTGATTAAAAAGAAAAAATGAAGATTTTTTACAGTAAAAAGTTTGTGAAATCTTTTAGGAAGCTTCCTCTAAAACTTCAAGTGAAAGTGTCTGAAAAAAATAAAATTGTTTATTCTAAATAGATTCGATAAGACATTGAATAATCATTTACTGAAAGGTAAGTTTACTGATTTAAGGTCGATATCTGTAACCGGAGATTTGAGGATAATTTTTAAAGAGGAAAAAGGCTATACAATCGTTATAATGCTTAATATCGGAAGCCTACTAGTTTACCATCTAAAACCTTTCAAAACTCCCCTTTTCGCTGTATAATCGCGGTACATGTATTTATAAATTATGAAAGTATTACTTCTCGGCGCAGGTAGGAGCAAAAGGATGAAGCCAATTACGGACAAGAATTTTTTGAATTTTCTTGGCAAACCTTTGATTGAATGGCAACTTGAACTTATTAAAAATGCTGGACTTGATGAGGTGGTTATTGTTGGAGGGAAGCACAATTTGGAGAAGTTGGTATTGTGCGGTAAAAACTTAGGGATTGATGTTACTGTTATAGAACAAAAAGACTTGGATGCCGGAATGTGCGGTGCTGTTTTGGCGGCGAAAGATAAAATTGGAAGTGAGCCTGTTTTGATTTTCAGCAGTAATGATGTAGTTGAAAAATCCGCATTTGAAAGCGTTCTTACGGCTTTTGAGGCTGGCGAAGCTGAAGGATATTTGCTTGGAAAAGTTGTTCATACATACTTCCCCGGCGGATATTTGGAAATTTCGGAAGACGGATGCATAAAAAATATTGTCGAGAAGCCCGAAAAAGGCAAAGAGCCTAGCAATTTGGTAAATTTGGTTGTGCATATACATAAAGATTTTGCAAAATTGGTTTCATATTTGGAAAAGGCAAAAAGTGATAGCGACGATTTATATGAAGTGGCTTTGGGAAATATGATTAACGATGGGATTAAAATGAAAGCGGTGAAATATGAAGGCTTCTGGCAGCCGATAAAGTTTCCTTGGCATGTGAATAAAGTTTTCAAATTTTTGTTTGAGAATGCAGAAAAAACTACCTCTAAAAGTGCACAGATTTCGAAAAATGCCATCATAAAGGGCGACGTGATTATCGGAGAAAATGTGAAAATTCTTGAAGGTGCTACGGTAAACGGACCTGTATATATTGGCGATGGCAGTGTGATTGCCACGAATGCTTTGGTTCGTGAAAGTAATATCGGAAAAAATTGCGTGATTGGATTTTCGACAGAAGTCGCAAGAAGTTTTCTTGGTGATGATGTTTGGACTCATTCAAACTACATCGGCGATAGCGTAATCGGCAATAATGTATCTTTTGGTGCGGGGACTGTGACTGGCAATTTAAGGCTTGATGAAGGCGAAATTTCGGTAACAGGAGACAATAAAAAAACTCCTACCGGTGAATGCAAACTTGGACTTATTACAGGCGATAATGTGCGTGTCGGAATAAATAATAGTTTCATGCCGGGAGTAAAAATCGGCAGTGATACTTTTATTGGCGCAGGGCTTGTGATTGCTGAAAACATTCCGGCAAAAAGTTTTGTAAAAGGTGAAGTCACATTAAAAATCACTGAAAATAAGGTAGATATAAGTAAGATAAATCGTGACGAAATGAAGAAAAAAATAAAATAATTTTTATATTTAAATGGCTATGAAACTCTCTGTCACAATAGTAAATTACAATCAAAAATATTTTCCAAGACTTTGCGTTGAGGCCTTGAAAAAGAGTAAAACTGATTTTGAATTTGAAATAATTTTCTGCGATAACGCTTCAACCGATGACAGTTTGCAATATTTGAGAAGTGCTGTTTCAAGCGGAGAAATAAAACTGGTTGAACCCGGAAAAAATCTTGGTTACGGGAGCGGGCATAACTTTGCGGCAAAAGTTGCGACTGGCGAACATATTTTGATTTTAAATACCGATATTACTGTCGATGAAGACACTCTTCAAAAGCTCGTGGATTATCTTGATGCACATAAAAATGTTGGCATGGTTGGGCCAAAATTGATGTATAACAGCGGTGAGGTTCAGCAATCATGCAGACGAGATTTTAGGTTTTTTGATCTATTTATAAAACGTAGTTTTTTACGAAAAGTTTGGCCATTTAAAAAGAGATACGAGAAATATATAATGTTTGATTTTGACCATAGCAAAGAGCAGGAAGTCGATTTAATCACCGGTGCTTTTATGGTTATGCCGAAAAAAGTTTTTGATGAAATCGGTGGATTTGATGAAAGATATTTCCTTTTCATGGAAGATTTTGACCTTTGCAGGAAGACCAGAAAAGCCGGTTACAAGGTCGTTTACTATCCTTCCGCTGTTGCGATGCATTATCACAAACGGCTTAGCGATGGCTCATTTTTCAAGCTCCTATTCAACAAAATTTCTTGGTATCACTTGGCAAGTGCGATCAAGTACTTTCTGAAGTGGTAAAGAAAAAGCCCCCATTTTTAGTGGAGGCCTTTTAAATGTGTTCTTTACGCCATTATCTTCTCTGCCCATTCCTTGATTCGCTTGCATCCTTCTCTTAG
The DNA here is from genome assembly GCA_002792535.1 of Candidatus Peregrinibacteria bacterium CG_4_10_14_0_2_um_filter_38_24. Classification (GTDB taxonomy): domain Bacteria; phylum Patescibacteriota; class Gracilibacteria; order UBA1369; family LOWO2-01-FULL-3; genus UM-FILTER-38-24. Next base: position 9,439 of record PFOM01000012.1, read on the forward strand.
TGTTTCTTCCGTTCCGACGTATGAGAAGCGAACAAAGCCTTCTCCATGAGGACCAAAGCCTGTTCCCGGAAGTAGAAGAACATTTGCTTCTCTCATGATTTTCTTTTGAAGCTCAGAACAATTCATTTGGAATTTTTCGCAAAGTGGTTTCACGTTAGCGAAAAGATAAAAAGCTCCTTTTGGAGATTTTGCTGAAAACCCTGGGATTTGATTAACTAATTCTACAAGAATATCTCTTTTTCTTAGGTATTCTTTTCTCATTTCTTCAATTGCATCTTGTGGGCCTGAAACGGCTTCCATAACCGCTAATTGATTCATTGTTGGTGAAGAAGATGTATCGTTTGATTGGATTTGTTCAATCTGTGCGCGCATTTCTTTGTTTTTTGTTACCGTCCATCCCATTCTCCATCCAGTCATCGCAAATGTCTTTGATGCACCGTTGACAAGTACTGTTCTCTCAGCCATTCCTGGGATTGATGTGATAGAAAGATGTGTTCCTTCGTGAACAATTTTGTCATATATTTCGTCTGAAATAACCCATAAATCATGTTCAATTGCAATTTTTGCAAGAGCCTCAAGAGTTTCTTTTGTGAAAATTCCTCCTGTTGGATTTGATGGGCTGTTTACGATCATCAAGACTGTTTTGTCTGTGATAGCGTTCTTTACTTCTTCGAGATTAGGCTGAAAATCTGCCTCTTCTTTAAGTTCGATAAAGACAGGTTTTCCTCCAAAATATTTTACTGGAGAAAAATGAATAGGCCATGTCGGATCGAAAATAATTACTTCATCTCCTTCATCAATAATCGCATTTAGTGTGTAAAAAACTCCAGGTTTAGCGCCTGAATGAATAGTTACATCTGCTGCTTCGTACTGCGTTCCTGTTCCTTTTGTTGAGTAATCAGCGACGGCTTGTCTGACCTCCATCAATCCTGATGTTGGTGTGTAGTGAGTTTTATTCTCTTGAATTGCTTTGATTCCAGCTTGTTTAATATTTTCCGGAGTATCGAATGCAGGTTCTCCAATTTGCATGTATACGAGGCTCTTTCCTTGAGGAGTAAGCTCTTCTTGCTCAAACTTTTTCGCTACATTCAGAATTGAAAAAGCGTCTTCTGTTCCTAGATTTGCGAGCCTTTTTGAGAATTTCATTGTTGTTTTGAGGTTAAAATTTTTAAAATTTAATAATTTATTTTTTTCGTTTTAAAACTTCAAGAGCTTTTTCTACTATATTTACTGATTTGCATCCGTATTTTTTCATTAGCTCTCCAGGAGTTCCTGATTCTCCAAAAGTATTATTAACTCCAACAAATCCCATCGGTACGGCAAAATTCGCAGATAAAACTTCTGAGACCGCACTTCCCATTCCCCCCATTATTTGATGTTCTTCAGCCGTTACCACTGCTCCTGTTTTTGTTGCGCTTGCGATTAAGGCTTCTTTATCTATTGGTTTTATAGTGTGTAAATTTATAATTTCCGCTGAAACTCCTTGTTCTTTCAATGTATCCGCCGCCTCCAAAGCTTCCGCAACCATTGCGCCACAAGCCACGATTGTTACATCTGTTCCTTCTTGTATTATTTTTGCTTTGCCGACAATGAATTCATCATTTTCAGCAGAAATAACCGGCAATTTTTCACGACCGAATCTGAGATAAACCGGTCCGACTATTTCCGCCGCCGCTAATGTCGCTTTTTTCGCTTCATCGTAATCCGCAGGTACAATCACTGTCATGTTTGGCAAACATCTCATTACCGCTATTTCCTCAAGAGCTTGGTGGCTTGCGCCGTCCGGCCCTACAGAAAGCCCTCCGTGAGCTCCTCCAAATTTCACATTCAACTTATTCATGCATACCGTATTTCTTATCTGCTCCCATGCACGACCTGACATAAAAATTCCATAAGTTGCGCAAAATGGAACAAATCCCATCAGAGAAAATCCTCCAGCCATATTTACCATGTTTTGTTCTGCGATTCCGACATTGAAAGATCTTGTCGGAAACTTATCTTTGAATAAATTTGTAAGTGTAGATTTTGAAAGATCCGCATCAAATACCGCAACATTAGGATTTTTTTCTCCTAATTCAACTAGAGCATCAGCCCATCCTTGTCTCACTAATTTCATTTCCCAATTTCTCATTGTTGGTTGTTTAGCTGATTAATTTGATCATCAAGTTCTTGTATTCCTTTGTCGTATTCTTCTTTGTTTGGCGCTTTCCCATGCCATCCGCAAACATTTGCCATGTAAGAAACTCCGTATCCTTTTATCGTTGTTGCTATTATTACGGTTGGTTTTTCTGTTGTTTTAGATAATTCTTCAACTTTTTTAAATGCGTCGTAAACCTCTTTCAGATTGTGTCCGTTTTTTACAACTATTACATTCCAATTGAATGCTTCGAATTTTTTATCGAGTGGTGCAACTCCCATTATATCTGATGCACATCCGTCTATTTGAAGATTATTGTAATCAACTATCATGCACAAATTATTCAATTTGAAATGTGGAGCCGCCATTATCGCTTCCCACATTGATCCTTCTTGAAGTTCACCTTCGCTTGAAAGATCATAGACCATCGCTGTTTTATTTCTTTGTTTAAGACCAAGTGCAAGTCCGCATGCTACTGAGAAATTTTGCCCTAAGGATCCTCCTCCTATTTCTATCCCATGCTTGAGATCTTTCTTTGGATGCCCTTGAAGAAAACTGCCAAATTTTCTAAAGTTTGGAATTTCCGCAGGGTCAATGTATCCCGTTCTTGCAAGGATTGAATAATATCCCGGAGTTATATGCGCTTTTGAAAGAATAAATCTGTCTCTGTCTTCGTTTTCCGGCTCTGATGGCTCGTGTCGTAAAATGCAGTTATAAAGGACAGTTAAAATTTCCGTAGCAGAAAGTGACCCACCCGGATGTCCGCTTCCAGCTGAATGCGTAGCCAAAAGGATGTCCTTTCGCATCTGAATCGTTTTTAATTTTAACTCCCTTTCATCGAAAGGAATTGGATATTTCATTTTATTTGATTATCTGCCCGTAAAAACAAGATATATTAAAATTTCCAAAAATCAAAATTATTTTTCTTTTGCAAGCTGGCGAATTATTTCGGGATACCACTTTTTCTCCAAGGCTTGCACCTTTTCTTTTAATGTTTCCGGTGTATCTGTAGGTAAAACTTCGCATTTTTTCTGTAAAATAATTTCTCCCGCATCAACTTCTTCATCTACATAGTGAATAGTCATGCCGGTTTCTTTTTCTCCTGCCGCAAGTACCGCAGAATGCACATTTGAACCGAAGAAATTTTTCCCTGAAAATTTTGGGATAAGGGCCGGATGTACGTTTATTATTTTATGCGGGAATTTACGGACGAAATTTGGTGAAAGAATTCTCATGTATCCGATAAGTACGACCAAATCGACTTTGTTTTCTTCTAAGATGCCTGCGACTTTTTCATCGAATTCTTCGCGAGTTAGGTCTTTTGGATTTACGAAAATTGCTTTGTAGCCTTGTGATTTTGCTCTTTCGAGTGCATATGCATCTTCTTTATTGCTGACCACGACGGCAAGTTCTATTCCTTCCATTTTACCGGCGTTCATCTCGTCGATAATGGCCTGCAGGTCAGTTCCTTTTGTCGATGCCAAAACTCCGATTTTAAACATATTTTTTGGTTATTACGCTGAGATATTAACAGTTTTTTGGTTTTTATGATAATCTTTTCTAGATGATAAAAACTTATGGAATTTTGGCGTATCCTGCAGGACATTCGCTGTCCCCTGTTGTGCATAATGCCGCTTTTAAAGCGCTTGGCGTTGATGCGCAGTATGGCGTTTTTGAAATTGCCGACACGGAACTTTCGCAGTTTATTGATAATGTTCGACATGAACCGATCAGCGGACTTTCCGTTTCTTTGCCTTATAAAGAGGCAATCTTGAGATATCTTGATGTCACTGATAAAGATGCGAAAAAAATCGGAGCTGTGAATACTGTCGTAAATAAAGGTGGATTTTTGTATGGATATAACACGGATTTTGCTGGTGCGGCTGAAGCGCTGAGGGAAGTTTTTAATGATTTGAAAAATGTTAATGCAGTTGTTTTGGGTGCAGGTGGAGCGGCGCGTGCGGTTATTTATGGAATTTTGAAAAATGGCGGAAAAGTTTCGTGTATCGTAAATCGCACTAAGGAAAATGCTGAAAAATTGGCAAAAGAATTTTCCGAAATGTTTGGTACTCAAATTGTTGGTATTGGGTCGAAAAATGAATTCGCTCGCTTTGCTCGCTCATGCTCCTTGTCTAGCAACCCTTCGGGTCGCTTGGTTTTCATAAATACTTCTTCAATCTGGACACTAAATCAGGAGGCTGATTTTTCTGAAATCGGCAAATATTTTAGTGATGAATACTTGAAAAATTTTGAGTGTTTTATGGAAATCGCATACAATCCTTTGATAACTCCACTCATCAAAAAAGCTCAAGAATTAGGGAAAAAATACATCACCGGAGATAAAATGTTTTTGTATCAGGCGATGAAACAATTTGAAATTTTTACTGAACAAAAAGCTCCTGCGGAAGTGATGAGAAAAGTTCTTGAGCAAAATTTGGAATGATTATTTTTTTACTTTTTTGAAGAAAATTATTATCCCAAGAATTCCGACAGAGATACAAATGTCGGCTATGTTAAATGATGGATATATCCATATTGAAATAAAATCCGTGACAGATCCTCTGAAAATTCTGTCTATCAAATTTCCGATTCCTCCTCCTAAAACCATCGCGATAAAAACTTGAGTAAGTGTGTTTTTTATTTGTAGTTCTTTTTTTGCTGCGTAGATAATAATTCCTATCAATATTATGTTCGATATCACAATTGTCCATATGTTGCCAACGTCGATTCCAAAGGCGATTCCGGTGTTGTTACTTACGATTTCAGGGAAGTTTTTTTCTGTGACGAATTTCGCCAACTGGTCTACCAGAACGGTTAAAATTGTAAGCCCTGTAATTTTCCAAAATATCTTTTTCACGCAATTCATTATAATTGCTCTTTTGGTTTAAAACCAGTAATATTCGCGTCGGATATAATTTTTTTTGATGAAAAATGTTTTTAAATTTGATACTCCTCTTTTTTTAAGCGTAGTTTTTCTGCTTATACTTGGGCTTATCATGATTACGAGTATCGGAGTTCCAAAATCGATTGCTCTTTCCGCGCCCAATATACTTTATCCAAATTGCAGTGATGCAAATGTGGATTGTTATTTGCTTTTCAAAAAGCATTTAATACGCCTTGGCATAGGGATTTTGGCGTTTTATATTTCTTATAAATTGCCGATAAAATTTTGGAGGAAAATTGCCACTCCGTTTTTTGGAGCTATCGTGATGCTTTTGCTGTTTGTTCTTATTTTTGGAAGCACTTTCGGAACAATCGCACAAAATTGGCTCGTGGTTTTCAATACATCTCTTCAACCTTCGGAGTTCGCGAAACTGGCTATCATACTTTATCTCGCGTATTGGTTTAGCAAAAAACAGGCTTATATAGAGGATTTCAACAAAGGGCTTATTCCTTTTTGTATAATTTGTAGCATTATTGTTTTACCCATAATTTTGCAGAATGATTTCGGCGGAACATTGACCGTTTCTATTATTGCCGTAGCTATGTATTTTATGGCTGGAGCGAAATTGCAACATCTCGGAATTCTTTTTCTTGTCGCTTTTATCGGAGCACTGATTGTTATACTTTCGGTGCCGCATGTACGTGAGAGATTTCAGGGATTCACAAGTGTAAATGAAGAATGTATAGAAGATTATTGTTGGCAATCTCAACAGGCGAATATCGCTGTAGGAAGCGGTGGAGCATTTGGAAAGGGGCTGACGCAGGGAGTGCAAAAATCTTATTGGTTGCCGCAAGCTTCCGATGATTTTATTTTCGCGGCAAGTGCCGAGGAGCTTGGATTTTTCAGGATTGTTTTCGTGATTTTGGCGTATTTTGTTATTGCTCTGCGTGGATACGAAATCGCAAGTAAGTTGCAGGGAAGTTTTGAAGCTTTGCTGGCGATAGGGCTTACAATATGGATTACCGTGCAGGCTTTTGTTAATATTGCAGTGAACACGGGGCTTATGCCTGTGACCGGAATCACTTTGCCGTTTGTGAGTTATGGGGGGTCATCTCTTATATCATGTTTGGTCGCAGTTGGAATTCTTTTAAATCTTTCACAAAATACAAGTTACCATGAGAATAATATTAACAGGTGGGGGAACCGCAGGACACGTTATCCCCAACGTGGCCGTTATCGAAGAGCTTAGAAAGCGCGGAGGCGCTGAAGTTCTTTACGTGGGATCAAAGGTGGGAGTGGAATGCGGAATAATGGAAAAAATGGGCGTGCCTTTTGTAGGCGTTCATTGTGGAAAACTTAGAAGATATTTTTCTTGGAAAAATTTTGTAGACGCCTTGAAAGTTCCGACCGGAATTTTTCAGGCATACAAGGCCTTGAAAGGATTTTCTCCTGATATAGTTTTTAGCAAAGGCGGCTATGTTGCTGTGCCGGTTGTTATTGCGGCGAGTCTTTTAAGAATTCCTGTAGTTTCGCATGAATCAGACGTAAGTCCAGGGCTGGCAAATAAAATTTGTTTCAGATTTTCTAAACAAATTTGTTTGAGTTTTGAAGAGACAAAAAGTTTTATTTCAAAATCTTTGATGAAAAAAGTTGTTGTGACCGGAAATCCTGTTCGCGAAAGTATTCTAACGGGAAACAGCGATATTGGGCATAGATTTACGGGCTTAGACAAGCATCGTCCCGTGATTTTGATAATGGGCGGGAGTCTTGGGGCGAAACAAATAAATGATTTCGTTCGTGAATCTTTGAACGAACTTTTGAAGAGATATCAAATCGTGCATATTGCCGGAAAAGGAAATCTTGATATGGGCGTACATAAGGAAGGATATAGGCAATATGAATTTCTGGATGAACCTTTGAAAGATATTTTTGCGATGAGTGAAATGGTAGTTTCTCGCGGCGGGGCAAATAGTCTTTTTGAGCTTGCCCTAATGAAAAAGAAGGTTTTGATTATTCCACTTGCCATGCACGCAAGTCGTGGCGAACAGATTGCAAATGCACAGGTTTTTGTGAGAAAATTCGGATGGTCGATGCTTTCTGGAAATATTTCCGCAGATGAATTTTTGAAAACCATCGAATATGCTTTCAATAACAATATAAACAAAAGTGCGAAAGTCGAAAATGGGACGAGTGGGATAGTTGATATCATCAATAAATTTAAAAAATAATGAATCTTGTAAATATTCTCATCATAGTTGGCGCGGTGATTTTTATATTGGCGTTGTGGATTATTGTTGGAGTGAGGCACTTGAAATATTTGAGGCTGTCTGCCGAAAACCAATGGGACACAGTAGATGCAAAAATAAGAAAAAGACATGATTTGATTCCGCTATTTGTAGAGTTTTTTAAAACTCATATAAGCGGACAGGACGTGCTTATAGAGGGATTGATTGCAGAAAGATCCATTGCGTCGAAAGAATATGCGCCAAGTGCAAATAAAATGGTTTATGAACATGATATTTCTGCCACTTTGGGTAAAATTTTTAACATTGCTAAAACCAATCCTGAGTCATTTAAAGATACTGTTTTTTTGGAAGTAAAAAGCCAAATGGTGGATGTTTTTGATGGAGCGAGAAGTGATTTGAAAAAATATAATGAGACCATAAGAACATATAATGCTCATCGTGATTTCGTTATACTGAAGCCTATTTCTCGCATTTTCGGATATGGCGTTTTAAACATCTTCGACATATAATTCGATTTTTTCAACTTATTTGTAGAAATACTATTGACGGTGAGTCTTTACTCACCTATATTGGGGGTGAGCATACACTTACCCTAATAAATATATGGATCAAGTATTAACAGAAAAACAGGAGGCCGTACTAAAATTTATCGAAGAATATCAATTGGCTTACGGCAAGTCCCCTACTTTGCGCGAGATGCGAGAACATTTTGGAGTTAGTTCTGACAACAGCATCCTTAAGCATTTGAGTGCATTGAAAGAAAAAGGATATATACAAAAAGATGACACGCCTCGCGGAATTGGACTTCTAAACAGTGTTAAAGAAAAACTTGTAGAAGGTGCGTTCAGTTTACCTATCTTGGGATTTGTGCCGGCTGGAGGGCCTGTGGTGACTGATGAATACGTAGAAGGATGGATGAAAGTTGGAGAAGAGCTAGCAAAAAATAATACTGATTATTTTTTCTTGAAAGTTACGGGAATCAGCATGATAGATGCAGGCATTTTTGAGGGAGATTTGGTCCTTGTAAATACAAAAAAGGAACCAAGGGCAGATGATATCGTTGTTGCGTTGATTGACGAAGGAAATACTTTAAAAAGACTTGTTAAGACCAATGGAAAATATTATTTAAAAGCTGAGAACAAGGATTATAAAGATATTTATCCAAAAGAATCTTTGACTATTCAGGGAGTTGTTACCGGACTAATAAGGCAATATCAGTAGAATCTCTCAGAAAAAGAAAATTTAAAAAATTAAAACGTATTTCTCGTTATTTAAGCGAGACGTTATTTCCCTAACCCCAAAACTTATGTTCATCACATTAACAATCGACACTCACAAAGTGAAAAAGTCTGCAGTAAAGATGCAGAAAAAAATCTTTGTTCCCGGTACTGGAGGTAGCTGGAGGAATGGTTTGCATGCCAAAAAACGTGGTTTCTTTGACAAAATGTTTGCCTTGAAACGAGTCAGAGGAAACTATGCACTCAGTGGACAGGGAGTGTTGGTGTAAACGATATTACCTGTCGTATTTCCCCATATTTATCGCTTTGTTCTGCCCTACTGTTTCATTAATACCTTGTGGTGATGTCCACTGAGTTGATAATGGACTCAATGTGCATATTCTTAAGTAATATCCATTCACTGTATCCCTTATTGCTTTATCTGGATGTGTGGACGCGGAATTGCCCCGTATTAATCTATCATATCTACTGTAAATTTATATGCAGCTCCAAGCGATTCAGCCGTGTCTGCGCCATAGTGTCCAAATCCCACAGTGCTGAGCCCTGAATCTTTTATTGATTGAACCCATTGTTCGTGTTTTTTTGCTGCTGATAAAAAACTCGTTACTCTTGATAATCCCCTAGTCTCTATTTCAAATCCAGGATTTTCTTCTTTTAATCTTTTTATTTCTTGTGAGAAATTGTAAAGCATTTCCGGAGATTGGAATAAATCTAAATTTGATAGGTACATTGATAATTTATTTACTCCTAATCTCTTCGCTCTTTTTATTAAATATTCCAAATCTTTTATTGCTATATCTATATTTCTATATTGTTCTCTTTGTTGTTTATCCGCGGCACAAAATGTGCATCCTTGATTACAACCTTTTGCTTCATGGAAAGAAAAAATGGCGATTATCATTAAGTCGAAAGAGATCGCAGATTTCCATAAAAAAATGTATGAACTATCGTGGAATCTTCTGAAGGAATCTAAGAGTAAGCGCAAGAAATAGCTTTTTATTTTTGCTTTACGACTGCTCGCCGATGTCCTAGAATCAGCGGTGTGCCACTATAGCTCAGCTGGTAGAGCAATGCTTTCGTAAAGCAGAGGTCCCCGGTTCGATTCCGGGTAGTGGCTCCACTTAATTTTCATCTATGAAATTCAAAAATGTAAAAATTGTTGTGTATGTTCCGATTTCTCATGCTGATAAAGTTAGGGAAGCTCTTTCTGAGTCTGGCGCAGGACATATCGGGGATTATGATTCTTGCAGTTTTAGCGTGAAAGGGGTTGGAAGGTTTAAGCCTCTTGAAGGAGCGAATCCATATATTGGCAAAGTTGGAGATATCGAAGAAGTCGAGGAGGAACGCATAGAGACTATTTGCCCCTTTGTAAAACTTGAAGTAGTCTTGGCTGCGATCAGAGCTGTTCATCCATATGAAGAACCGGCGATCGATGTTATTCCACTTTTGAATTAGTCGTATATTTCTTTTCTGTGTTTTATGGATAAGATCCAGATTTCCCCTTTTTCCGGTTTTGCCTCTATTATTGCCCTGTAGTTTCCTATTCTAAACCTATGAGTTGCTGGGAGCATGCCTATCAATGGCTTTGCAAAATTTAACGGATTTGGCGTACTTAAGAACCATTCTAATTTATTTAAAATCCTTAAAGCTAATCTCGGATTTAAAGTATTTAAATCTCTGCTTGCTGTTTTTGAATAAACCAATTTCATTTGTTCCACTTATAGAGCTTAAAGCTTTTTTGCTATTTGAGCTTTAAGGTCTTTGTGTGACACACAGTCCCCATTCTCTATTTGGTCATGGGCTGTTTTTAATTCCTGTAGTACCCCTTCCCTTGTTCTCATTGAGAATGGTATGCCTTTGTCCTCAACAACTTTTGCCAGATATATTTTTATACCTGTCGATAAATCCAATCCAAGCTTGGAAAAAATTTTTGAGGCTTTGGCTTTTGTCTCTACCGGAACCCGTATATGTACAAGTGTAGTCATGTTTGATGTATACATTGTATACTCATTGTATCACGTTTTGCCTTAAAGCGTAAAGCAAGAAATTCAATACATTGTAAAGGCAGAAGATTAAATTTTTGTTAAATTTTCATTAAATTTTCTTAAAATCTTTGCTAAGCTTTTTTTCCTAGGGCAATTTAATTAGGGTTTATGGAAAAGGTTACGCCAATGATGGCGCAATATCATAGAATTAAAGAAATTCATAAAGATGCTATTTTGATGTTTCGACTCGGAGATTTTTATGAAATGTTTTTTGAGGATGCACAAAATGCTTCAAAAATTTTGCAAATTGCTTTAACAGCAAGGCATGGCACTCCGATGTGCGGCATCCCATATCATGCACTTGATAATTATCTTTCAAAACTTACTCGCGCAGGGAAAAAAGTCGCTATTTGTGATCAGGTTACAGAGCCTACCGGCAAAGGAATTGTTGAAAGAGAAGTTATGCGAATTGTCACTCCAGGTACAACTTTTGACGAAAATATTATCGATAGTAGGACAAATAACTACGTGGCTTGTGCCTACGAAAATAAAGGTATTTTTGGCTTTGCATACTGTGATATTACTACAGGAGATTTTCATTCAACTGAGGTGCAAAACTTAAACGAACTTGGTTCTGAAATTTTACGCGTTAGTCCTGCTGAGATCATTTATGATTCAAATTCTAAAGAAAATTTTGTTAGCTTCTTAAAAAGCTTGAAAGAGATTTATGCTTTTCCTTTTTCTTATGTAAAAGTTTCTGAAGAAAGTTTAAAAAAATATTTTGGAATACATTCGCTTGGTGTTTTTGGGCTTACAGACAGGACTTCTGCAATTTTTGCGAGTGGAATGCTTTATGAATATTTACTTGAAACACAAAAGTCCGACATAAAACATATTCAAAAAATTTCTTCTTATGCCGTTTCTGATTTTATGATTTTAGATCAATCATGTATTAGAAATCTTGAGATTTTTTATACTTCACGCGATAAAAAAGAAGGTAGTGTTATTTCTATTTTGGACAATACAAAAACCCCAATGGGTGGCCGTATGATGAGAAGTTTCATGCTTCATCCTCTACTCAAAAAAAATGAAATCGATGAGAGGCTTAATAAAGTTTCTTTCTTCGTTTCAGATTCGAATCTGCTACGAAATTTGCGCGATTTATTGAACGAAATTTTTGATATAGAAAGATTACTTAGCCGTTTGAGCCTAGGCACAGGCAATGCGCGTGACCTTGTTGCATTGAAAGAATCGCTTAAAATTTTGCCAACAATAAAAAAACTTTCAGACTTTTCGAATATTTCAGATTTGATTTCTGATCTTGGAGATTTTTCCGTACTTACGGATTTAATAGATAAGGCTATTGTGGATGCGCCTTCTTTGACCGTAAGGGAAGGGGGAATCATAAAAGATTCTTATAATGAAGAATTGGATGAATTACGAAATATCGGGACGGAAGGAAAAACTTTTATAAGAAATTTGCAGGAAAGAGAAATTTCGAGAACTGGAATTTCGTCGTTGAAAATAAAATTTAATAGTGTTTTCGGTTACTATATAGAAATCAGTAAATCAAATCTGTCTGCGGTTCCGGAAAATTATATTCGCAAACAAACTTTGGTAAATGCGGAAAGATTTATCACTCCGGAATTGAAAGAATATGAAGAAAAAGTTTTGAATGCAGAAGAAAAAATCAGACAACTTGAATATGAGATTTTTTATAAAGTGAGGATGGAAGTCGTAAAAAACATGAACGAGATTCAGGCTTGTGCCAGAGCGATTGCCCTAATCGATGTGTTTTCCACTTTTGCGTTTAATGCTGTAAAAAATAATTATTGTCGTCCGAAAATCCTTGAGGATGATGATTCTTTTGAAATTACAAATGGCAGACACCCCGTCATAGAGCGCTTAAATGAATCCTCAAATTTTGTCCCGAATGATTTGGCCATGAGCGATGATTTAAGATTTTTACTGATCACAGGTCCGAACATGGGAGGAAAATCCACCTATTTGAGGCAGGTCGCAATAATAGTTCTGATGGCCCAAATTGGAAGTTATGTTCCTGCAGACAGTGCGAAAATGCCTATATTTGACCGCATTTTTACACGTGTCGGGGCAAGCGATAATTTGGTTCAAGGAGAAAGTACTTTCATGGTTGAGATGCAAGAAGCGTCTCATATCCTTAATCATGCGACTGATAAAAGTTTAATCATTTTGGATGAAGTCGGGCGTGGAACTTCCACTTATGATGGAGTGAGTATTGCATGGGCAATCACTGAATACATTCACAATTTTGTAAAAGCAAAAACTCTTTTTGCGACGCATTATCATGAACTCATGGGGCTCGCAGATAGCCTTACCTCAGCCAAAAATTTCAGTGTCGCCATCAAAGAAAATGAGAGAGATGGAGTAGTATTTTTGTATAAAATAATCGAAGGAGGAATTGATAGAAGTTATGGAATTGAGGTGGCAAAACTTGCAGGACTGCCTTATGAGATTGTTGAGAGAGCAAAAGAAGTTTTGGTAGACCTTGAAAATAAAAAAATAAATAAACCTGCACCTGATCCTTCTCAAATGAAACTTTTTGAAGCCAATGAAAGAACTCACGGAATTTTGAGTGAATTAAGGACGCTTGATATCGATTCTTTGACTCCATTACAGGCATTACAAAAGCTTGACGAAATAAAGAAAAGGAGTGGAAGTTAATGTGGATTTTTGTTATTATCTGCGCCTGCAGAACTATTTGATTAATCAAAATGTATGTATAAGAAAATCTTAATTATTTCTCTCGTTGTTTTATCATCAGCTGTCTTGTCAGGATGCAGAATCCCGTATATCGATGATTTGAAAGAGCAAAAAGATGCCGTTGAAAAATTACAGATTGAGGTAAAAGATCTTCAAACAAAGCTCGGGCTTGTTCAAGAAGATGTAAAGACTGTCGCTGAGGTTAAAAAAGCTGAACCTGTAATAGTAATCGAGGGGAAACCTGCAGAAGAGAAAAAGCCTGAGGAAAGCGCTTCAACGAGCTTCATAAAAATCACGAGTCCTGAAAATGATGTAGTTGTAACGACACAACCTGTTGTTTTTCTAGGAACTGTTTCTCCTGATGTCACAAAAGTTTCGGTTGAATCAGAATTTACAAAAAACGGAAAGACCTTGAAAGACTCATACACTTTGAAAAGCTTTAAAGAGGGAAATCCAAATTTTTCATATAAGGCCAGCCAAACATTAGGAAATCTTGGAGTCGGTAAAAATACTTTTAAATTCACGGCTACTTTTAAGGATGGAAAAACTCAAACTTCTGAAATAGTTGTAAATTATTCAACAAATTAAGATGTCTATAATCAAACTTTTACCTGAGAACCTCGTAAATCAGATCGCCGCCGGAGAGGTCGTAGAAAGGCCTGCCAGCGTGGGAAAAGAATTGGTTGAAAATAGTATCGATGCAGGTGCGGATAGAATTGTTGTCGAGGTGAAAGATGCTGGAAAAACTTTCATAAAGGTTTTTGATAATGGGCGCGGAATGTCGCGAGAAGATTTAATGATGTGTACTCAAAGGCATGCAACAAGCAAAATTTCTTCCGAGTCCGATCTATGGAAAATAAATACGATGGGCTTTAGAGGCGAAGCTTTACCAAGTATCGCTTCCGTTTCAAACATGATTATTAAAAGTAAAAATGCCGAAGATATTTCCGGAACAGCAATAAATATAAAAGGCGGGAATACCGTTTCCAGAGACGATATCGGGATTCCTGTCGGCACTATTATTGAGGTATATGATTTATTTTTTAATACTCCTGCGAGACAAAAATTTTTGAAAAAAGAGACAACTGAGCTTGGACATATCACTACGATGTTTGACAATATCGCGCTTGCAAATCCTCATATTGCTTTAAAGCTTATACATAATGAAAAAGTTATTTCCGATTTTCCGAAATCCACTGATTTGATTTCCAGAATAGCGGATATTTTTGGTAAAAATACCGCCGAGGCAATGCTTCCTATCTTTTATGGCGGCAGTGAACTACAAATTGATGGGTTTATTGGGAAACCTCTTCTTTCCCGAAGTACTTCGCAACATCAATATTTTTTCGTTAATGGAAGATATATCCAACATCATCTTTTCGCCCATACAATCAAGTCCGCATATCATTCTATGTTGATGGAAAATAAGAAACCTGTGTTCATTATAAATATAAAAATAAATCCTGCGATGGTAGATGTGAATGTGCATCCACGAAAAATAGAAGTTCGTTTTGCTGACCAGCAAGCCTTAAATTCAGTTCTTTATTCTGCCACAAAAACTGTACTAGAGAAAAGTAATTTGATTCCAAAAGCTTTTATCGAAACCCAAAGATACATCTCTGACAGTTTGCCGAAATCAATTTCTTTCGGTGGAGGCTATCCTTCTTCAGGAATTTCTCGTGAGAATTTTTCTGCGCAAGATTCTATAAATTTTTCAAAAGATATTTTGATGCAGCGCGAACAAAATAGCGCTGCAATGATACAAAAAGAGCCTGTATTGAAATCCATTGTTCAGATTTCCGATTCTTATATTGTCGCAAAAAATGATGAAGGACTTGTTCTTATTGATCAACATGCGGCACACGAAAGAGTTCGTTACGAAGAACTCATGACTCAATTTTCAAGTGCTGATAAAAAAATTCAGCCTCTTCTTGTTCCTTCGCAAATAGAGTTTACAAGCACCGAAATTGCTCAGGTTGAAACCAATATTGATGTGTTTAAAAATCTTGGATTTGAGATAGAGAATTTCGGAGGCAATACTTTTAATGTTTATTCCGTCCCTTCATTCTTCTCCGGAGAAGACATCGAACAAGTGATAAAAGGAGTTTTGGACGACATTGAAAATGAAAAAAATCCTTCAAGATTTCAGGGAAACATTGAAACTATAATCACATATATGGCTTGTAGAAGCGCAATAAAATTTGGGCAAAAACTTAGTCTCGACGAAATGCAATCTCTGATTATGCAAATGGAAAAAGTAAAAATGCCTTATACGTGCCCGCATGGAAGACCAACAATGATTTCACTTACACTCTCCGAACTTTCAAAAATGTTTGGAAGGAAATAGTTTATTTCTCCCAAATACTTGAGAAATATCGATCATAAACAAGATTTGTTTCGTAGTTTATTTCTTTGTTTGTGGATGATTTTTGGTCCATAGGATAGAACTCCAAATTGTGGATTTCATTCCCATGTATTTCTTTTGTCAAAATACTTCCTCTACTTCCCGGCTGTTTGTCGGCATACAATTTATACGTAACCATAGGCGAAAAATCCAATCTAAAAGGTAATTGATATTTTATATTTATTTCTTTTGACTCTCCGGCTTTCACTTCCACTTGAAAAATAAAATATGTTTTTTTGAGATCCCTATCGTATTTTGTTTGAATTTCCGCGCCAGTTGAGCTTAATAAAATCACTCCGTCAGGCACATAAACTCTTGTTAAGGTCTTGTTTCTACCTCTCCCTAATATATCTATTACGTAATCCGGTATTTTATTAATGCCATATGATTCCAATGTTTTTTTCCATTGATAGTAGATAGCGTCAGTCCACAGATGTGTACGCTTTATATTTACTTCATCTATAATCGTTCCAAATTTATCGATTGTCGTATTGTGATATATCTTTTCTTCTATGAATTGATCTGACTTTGTTCCTCCAACTGAAGTACTTATTACACTTAAATAATCTTCATCGTTTTTCAGTTTGTTCATTTCTCCGTTTAAGCCAAAGGACTCAAAAAGAGATTCGACTTGCGAATCAGATGAATACGCCATGATGTGCTTTTGCTGAATTGCCTTGTATAATTTGCTCATTATTTTGCCAACATTTTCTTCTTTCATTATTTGTTTTTTGAATTCCGGAATAAAAACTTTCAAAATATGTTTTGGATCTTTTGCCCCCCAATATTTCGATTCGATAATGAAACTCAAAAGTAAATTGTAATTTTCTGAATTTAGTTTTCCAAAACTTCCAACTTGGACAGGCCCTGAAATTTCCAGCATATCTTTAAGTAGTCCCTGATTTATTGCTATTACAGTATCTATTTCCGGACCACCTTCTGTTTCCAAAAACCACTTCGCCTTTGCTGCCGCAACCTTGAAATCCGGCGAATAATTTGAGTCTCTAAATCTCCAATTTGTTGTGAAAAATTTCAATTCTTCCGGAGGCTCTATCACTCCTTTATAACTTCCGTCGATGTCATAAACGTCATGTACATCAAGTTTTTCTATATATCCGTCCTGTATTTCAACTATTGCATAACTCCCTATGAAGCCTCCTGTAGCGCGAATTTCATTGTTGTTTTGCAGAAGAATTAAATATCTGTGTAGCTTTTTATCTCCCAAAAGTTTTAGCAACGAAGGGAATGATTCCGATATCGTTTTTAAAATGCCTGACACTTCGTTTATTTTTTGTTTTGCTAAAGTTATCCTTGATCCTATCTCCGTCGGCAATGATTTTTCATCTATATTTTTTATTTTTTCCGTAGCAGACGAAATTTCTTTTAATGCTATTTCGGTCTTATCAAGGCCTTTTTTCAGCAGTTCCGTTATTGATACTTTTTGCGTTGTTTCAGGATTATTCTTTGACACAAAAAAGACCGGAATTTTATTAAATTCATCAAGGGCTTCCGTAAAATATTTTCCGGCTATCGCAAAATGTTTACCACTTTGAAGTAAAGATTCTACTGCATTCCCAGCGTTATTGTCAGATGCGTAAAATGTCTTGTCTTTGCTGATAAACCATAAGTCGTTTTCCGCTGTAGAAAAATTTTTCAAAGCTTTGTCGAAAGTTTCCAATGCATTTTCGAACTGAATTTTTGTCGCACTTTTCCCTGCATCTACAAGGTAGCTTATCCCTTCGTATGCAATATTTGAGATTTCTTTCTCTAAAGATTTTCCCTGAAAATAAATGGAAACGGAGTTCAATACGAATACTATGATAAATCCAAAAATTCCAATTTTCAAAATGTTACCAATGAATTTTGGAGCCTTGTAAGCCTTTCCTTTGATGTATGAATATGAAGGTTTACCGTTGCCGGATAAATCCTTTACTTCTTTTACTGTAGGCGTTTTTTTGTATAAGATGTTTTTGCTTTTCTTTAAAATTTCAGCTTTTTTTCGCAACTCTAAATCGTTAGGCTTTCTCAAGTCTATTTTTTCTTTTGATGTCCCCTCCTGTATGTCTTTTAGTTTTTCCTGCATAGCTATTTAACATGCAAGTAATTGATTGAGACAATTCCGTCATCAAAATAATTATTACCGCCACTGATTTCCGAGACCGGCAAAGGCAAATTTGGTAATAATTTTGCAAGATTAAAGTATGAAATTTCATCTGAATTCTTTAAAACCGGTTCGATTAATTTTTTAAATGTTTCAGAAATTTTTAGATTATTTTTGTTTTCTTTTAAATCTATGCTGTTCTTGATTCCGGCTAAGCTATCAGAAATTACAGCAACATCTTCTATGGTTGCGTAAAAGAATCCTTTTGATTCTTCTCCCACGTGAAGTGCCGTAACTTTTATTCCTTTGTAATCTTCAGATTTTTTATTTATGGCTTCAGGAATAGCGATAATCTCTCTTGATGGAGTGCCGTCCGGCAAAATATGTTCGACTACTTCTTGTCTAAAAACTCCTCCTATTTTTGCAAAATTATCAGCTATTTTTTCCAGCCTTTCCATGTCTTTTTCTTTATCGGAAAGCTCTAAGAAAAATTTATATATTGGCTTTCCTCCTTCGTTCTCTATCGCAAGAGCGTATTCATTTTTTAGTAAAGGCATTATGTCTAAATTGAATAACACTTCCGAACCAAAATATTTTTGAGTGTAATTTTGCAAGACTTTATCGAAATTTTCCACCACTTCTTGTTTACCACTTGATAATACCTCTACGATACGTTTGATTTGGCTTCCCACATTTTGTCCGCCATAAAAGGCCATTGCGTTTTCTCCCACGTACTGCGCAATATTTGCGGAATATTTTTCCGTCATTTTTATATATTTTTCTTCTTTTACTTTGTCTATGGTCAAATTTAAAAAGCTTTGAATCGCAAATTTGTTGTTCATTGCAACAAGAACCATGCCGTCAGAATCCATAAGTTTCATTAGAGGCAATAATTGTTTAAAATTTATATCAAAATCTTTCAATAATGGAATGTTTCTCAAAAATTCTTCCGATATTTGGTTGAAATTCACGTACAAGAAAGCCATTTTGTTTATAGGCATATTATTTGATATCCTTGAATATTTATCGGATGAGAATACAGATTTTTCGTTGGATTTTTCAAAATTCAATAAATCTTCCATCGCTTTTTTGTTTTGAGTGTAGAAAATATAACTGTCTACGAAAGCTATGTTTTCACCGCTTTGAGATGAGTAAACTTCATATCCAACATATCCCATTTTTATGTATGTATTTTTGTTCTCTATAAATCTTTTTGCGTTATTTTGATTTAGTGCTTCTGCAAAATAAATAATATCCAAAGATTTTTCATCGGATTTTCCTTTTAAAAAAGCTACTCCCATCCCTCTGCCAAGCCATGGATTTATATCATTGTCGTAATTCCCCAATAATTTTTTTTCCAATAATTCTTGTACTTTTTGTTTTGAATATTCCGGATAATCTTTCAATAATTCAAAACTTTTCGTGAGCTGATTGTGATTAAAATTACTGTTTATTTCGAGAAAAGCTATCGTTCTGTCCGATGGCAAATATTTGGCTATAGGAATGGATTTAAAGACCTTTTCGAACAGTAAATATCCAGTTGCAACGAGGATTGAAAGCATTATGAGCACAAGGGCTCCTCCAAATATTTTCTTGCTATTGAAGGATAATCTGATTCTTGTTCTTTCTTTTTCATGGACTGTTCCTGTTTGTTCTTTTTCTTTTGTTTTACGTTTCCCCTCATGTGTATTTTTTTCATTTTCCTTTGCTTGTTCTTCTTTTCGTATTCCTTTAACAAGCTCCTTTTTTATCTTGCGCTTATCTTTCTTGTCTCTCCCTTCTTTTTCTTTGATTAATTCCCTAACTATTTTTTTGATATTTGCTTTTTTGCCCATGTGAATAATATGTCACAGTTTACTTGTAAGTTAAAGTAATTTTTCGTAGAATAAGCGAGCAAAATCCACTAAAATATATGAATAATCAAAAATTGACAGCTCAGGACTTAAGAAATCGTTATATTAATTTTTTTGCCAAGAAACATGGCCACAGAGAGATAAAAGGAGCTTCCCTTATCCCTGAGAATGACCCGACCGTTCTTTTTACAACTGCCGGAATGCATCCTCTGGTTCCTTTTCTTATGGGGGCGCCTCACGCAGAAGGTAAAAGGCTCACAGATGTACAGAAATGTATAAGAACTGATGACATTGATGAGGTTGGAGATATGTGCCATCTTACATTTTTTGAAATGTTGGGGAATTGGTCTCTCGGTGATTATTTCAAGGAAGAAGCCATAAAAATGAGTTTTGAATTTTTGACTAAAGAGCTTGGGCTTTCTTTGAAAAATTTGGCTTTTTCTTGTTTTGCCGGAGATAGTGATGCCCCAAAAGATGAAGAATCTGCAAATGTATGGAGGAATCTTGGGGTTTCAGATGACAGAATTGCGTTTTTGCCAAAGAAAAATAACTGGTGGGGGCCTGCCGGATTAACCGGACCATGCGGACCTGATACGGAAATGTTTTTCTGGACAGGTGAAGGAGAAGCTCCAAAGAAATTTGATTCTGATGATGCGAAATGGGTGGAAATTTGGAATGACGTTTTCATGCAATATAATAAAACTGCGGAAGGGACTTACGAGCCTCTTAAACAACAAAATGTGGACACGGGGATGGGGCTTGAGCGTGTTTTGACTGTTATGAATGGAGCTAAATCACCTTTTGAAACTGAACTTTTTGATGAAGTAATAAAAGAAATAAGACTTCTTGGAAATTATTCTGAGGCGAATGAAGAAATACAAAAATCCGAGAGAATTATTTCGGATCATTTGAGGGCCGGTACTTTTATTTTAGGAGATCGCTTTGCCGTCACTCCTTCAAATGTTGATCAAGGATATGTGCTACGAAGGCTTATTAGAAGGGCAATTCGACACGGAAGGAAGGTTGGAATCGAAGTCGATTTTTGTAGAAAGCTCGCAGGTATTTTCGTAAAAAATTACTGTGATTTTTATACTGAGCTTCTTGAAAATCAGGAGAGAATATTCAGTGAAATGGCAATGGAAGAAGAAAGATTTGGAAAAACTTTGAATAATGGAATTGCTGTTTTGAAAAAAGAAATGACAAAATTTGAAAGTCAAAAATCTGAAGGATTAAATGTATTTGCTGAGAATTTTTTCTTTGAAATGTTTGCGACTTATGGCTTCCCTATAGAAATGATCATCGAGGAGCTAGAAAATTCCGGATGGATAAAAGACGCTAAAGATAAAGATTTCGTCACTGCAAATTTTGATAAATTTTTTAAGGAACACCAAGACCTTTCACGTGCCGGAGCTGACAAAAAATTTGCCGGTGGTTTAGCGGATCATAGCGAGGAAGTCACAAAACTTCATACTGCAACCCATCTTTTACACAAAGCTTTGCGTACCGTTTTGGGGGAACATGTCGAGCAAAGAGGTTCAAATATTACTGCGGAAAGACTTCGTTTCGATTTCTGTCACGGAGAAAAAATGACACCTGAACAAATCAAAAAAGTTGAAGATATTGTAAATGAACAGATTAAAAATGCTTTGCCTGTGAGTTACGAAGAAATGACTGTAGATGAAGCAAAAGAGAAAGGTGCCATGGGGCTTTTTGAATCAAAATATGGTGAAAAAGTGAAAGTTTACACAATGGGAGAAGACGAAAAAAGAACTGTTTTCAGCCGTGAAATTTGTGGAGGTCCTCATGTAAACAACACATCAGAATTAAAAAGTTTCAAGATTCTAAAAGAAGAAAGTTCATCCGGCGGGATAAGGAGAATTAAGGCTGTGGTTGGAGTTTAGGGCTTATTCAACAGGCATATCTATTTCTGAGATAAGGCCTCCATTTTTGCAGGTTCAATTTCACCTCCGGGCTCAACAACCACACGTTGTTCACCTAAAGACCTCAACTTATTATATTATTAATCAGGCACATTATCAGAAACCTCAGGCTTCGGAATTTCAGCTTTCGAAACCACCTCCCCACCCTTAACATTAGTCGTCGGTTCCACCTTCCCCTCTGTAGGCTTCTCCCCCAATAAAGACAAATAGAATTTCCATTGCGAAACAGGAACCATTTTTAAATAAGCTATTAAAAAACGATTAGCTTTTTTTTCCGATATTTTTTTTACTTCAACAAGTTTTTTTTTGGCAGAGACATATTCATCAATCGCAACCCTCACTCCATTAAAATAGTTCGTTTTAGTCTGTTTAAAAAATCCACCAAACCAAGCCTCAAACCCTTCCATCCCACCAAAAACTCTATCAATATTCGCCTTTCCAATCCCGTTAAGAATATCTCCTTTAAATAAACCATTAAAATACGGCCTTTCAAGATAATCATAAATGCCATTCTCCTCGCATAAAATATCGATTAATCCCTCACGTAGGGAATCCCCCTCGAATCTATCATCACTATCGTAAGCAAAAATTTCAGTTTTTAACCTTATCCCAACATAATTAAGATAGAGTTCAACATATTCATTGAACTTTGCGATATTAACTTCCCCACTCTCATCCAAGAATACTCCACTTTCCAACTTCCTACTTTTATAAGTTCTAATCTCCAAATTACTTTCATCTGCAAACTCCGTGCGCGAATCCCAAAAATGTTGCCCCTCATGTATAGAAATAATACGAAGCTTACGGGAATCATTCCCCGGAGGAACAGCCATGATCGAAAAACCTAATGGAGTTTCAGCTCTAAAAAAACCACCACAATTAATATCTTCAGCTCCATCAAAAACGTCAAAATCCTTCCTGGAATCAAATTTAAAAGTAATTATTCCCTCATCCTGCGACATATAAACATTCCCTTCCAAATGAATATTAAAAAATTTCAAAAAGATTTCGGAAACAATTTCTTTATTAACTTCATCTTCTACCCTATCTATTTTCTCATAGTCTTCATCTGACTTCTCTCCAGATTTTCGGAAAAATAATTCATCACCAAGTCGCTCCCTCATTCTAAAAGACATTTCGTTTGTAAAAAACGTAGAAAAAATTGAACTACGCGCCTTAATTAAAGAAGCAGTTCTCAAAAAACTGAGCAATGCATCCGCCCCATAAAGATCAAGATTTTCGAAATTAACATTTTT
The DNA here is from genome assembly GCA_002792535.1 of Candidatus Peregrinibacteria bacterium CG_4_10_14_0_2_um_filter_38_24. Taxonomy (GTDB): domain Bacteria; phylum Patescibacteriota; class Gracilibacteria; order UBA1369; family LOWO2-01-FULL-3; genus UM-FILTER-38-24. The sequence goes on from PFOM01000012.1 coordinate 32,225, forward strand.
TTGAAAAAAATCAGAGATGGACACCTCAACTCCAAATGGTCCTCCCACCCCAACCCCCAACATTGCATCTGCTTCAACCAACGCCATAGCGAAAGCCATATTTTGCCGATACAACTTATCCTTCATTTCTTCAACTGTCATTCGACCTTCTGCAACTTCTTTTTTCCCAGCTTCTAAGGTCAACCTAAAATTCTTCGAAACCTTTTCCCTAATTTCAGCCTCTTGAGCTCTACCATCATGTTCAGATAATAAAAAACTATCGCTAATACTCTGAGATCCCCTCAATGTAGCTAATCCCATGTTGACATATTGACCTTCAGGTGGTGTTTCCTCATGATGCCTGAAAACTGCTTTTAACCCATCAATAATTTTTTCATTAGAAGTTTTTTTAGAAATGCCAATCGCATCTGCACCCTCGCCCTTAGTCGTCGGTTCCACCTTCCCCTCTGTCGGTAAGGAAATAGCAATTCCTCTAACATTACCGGTGACCCCCTCAGCTTTTCCGTCATAACTAATAACTGCCGGAACTCTTCCGTTGAATGCCCCACCAATTTCATAGTGACCATCCCCGCTTGCCGATGGAGCAACCGTGACAGCCTTTGTTGTCTCACTTAACAAAGCTTTTCCAAATTCTTTTTGAATTTTTTCCTGCAAATGTTGAAGAGTCAATCCGCAACTATTAAGAGCTGCATCTGTAACAAATATATCTATTGATCTCGAACCTGCCACATTTCTAATTGACCTCAATTTTCTCAAAACAGCCAAAACATTCGTTACAAGAATATCAGGAGAGCGAGCTCCATAGACATTATCCATAACAAAAGAAAGTTTTTTTTCGCCATTCTCTTCTTTTGTCTCTAGTACGGTAACAAGTTCATCAGATAAACTTTGAGATGGATTCATACTGAACTCACGAGTAACAATAAAAAATCGATTTCTATCACCAAAAGTAAGATTAGTGTCATTATTTACCTCCTTTTCCTTACATCCCAAGCACTGGCGAATATGGGCAATAACATCATTAAGGTTGCCGGTCATAGTGCTACGTAAAGTTATAGCCTTATCACCAGACTCAGCTACAATAATCTTACGGAAAGTACTCAGCCGCGACTTAAATATATCACTCAATTCACTTGTTTTTTTACTCGCTTCGTCAAGCAATGAAAACTCCTTTGTTATTGTATCCTTAACGACATAAAGCTCCATCGTAGTTTTCCTCACTCCATCCAAATACCCCTTTGCAGTATTATATTCTTCCTCCGTAATCTCACTCCGCTTTTTATTGAGAATAGATTCAAGATATTCAATATCATCACTAATCGGTTTAGCCCCGGAATTACCACTCATCTCTACATCTATTTTCTGAAAAACAGCAATAACCTGAAAAGATGGAGTAAGTGCATTTTCAAGCCGACGAACATGCCCACCAATATCTGCCGCCTCGATAGTCTCCTGAAATTTCAAAAGAGATCCAAAAATACGAGCAACTTTTTGTAATGTTGGCAAAGTCTCTTTTTCATTGTCAATAGGTCCAAGAGCCTCTATAACTTCGTCAGAATAACTGGCATCTCTAAAGCGCATAGAAAGAGCTTTCCCAACCTTTTTAGGTCCAAATCTCTGAACAACATCAAATAAATGACGTTCTGTTTCGCTAAAATTATCAGGATCTTTTAAGTCAGCCGAATGACGATCTATCTCTCCAAGCGTACCAACAATACCTCCACTCTCACCAACCATGACCGCTTCAGTTGATTCATTAAGCTTCGCAAAAAATGACTGATCAAACCCGGCAAAAATATCATACGCCGTTCTTTTTGACAGATAAGCCTGTAGTTGCGCCACATTATCATCTGAAAAATTAGTAGATAAATCTATCTCCTCTCCGCGTTTAAATGCGTCCCACTTCCCAGAAATTTGAAGAGAAATAAAAAACGAAAGTATTAGTCTCTTTTCCTGACTGACCTTAGCGATATTTGTGAGATAAGTTATAAACGGAGTAATCTTTTCCATCATTTCCGCCGTAACAGGAGGAAGGTTTCTTAATCCCATTTCTTGTTCTAAGAAACTGCTTAGCATCTGCGTAATTTGAGTATTACATTCCTGAAGAATAGCCCTTTGTTGCGCAACATCATCTGTCCCCGAAATTTTAACCGCAAGATCATTCATCATTGATTGAATACGAGGCATATGAGTTTTAACATTGCCGGAAGCAATCGCAATGAGTGACGTTACTCCCTGTATAATTCCAGACTGCATTAATGCGTAATTTTCCCTGTCTACCTGAAGAGAATCAAATGTACTTACCGTGGACAAAAGCAGGTTCGTGTCGCATCTTATTACCCCAAACTTTTCGTAAAATGAAGCAATATCAGCATGAGTATAATTAATGTTTTTCCCATGATTCGTCCTATCCCTCTGGGCAAATTTACGAAGAAGAGATTGTGATTTTTCCCTGATAGTCTTAAACGAATCCACATGTTCCTCTTCAGAAGGATTAAGATTCGAGATAAATTTGACCGTAGAGTCAATCATCTTATAATTTGGAACATTATATATATGGGTAATCATTCCCATTTCCAGAGGAGTCAATCCCTCCCAACCTTTGGCGAGCACCCGATCCCTCACCCCGATTAAACGCTCAAGAATCAAATTTTTCGAGGAATCCATAAGTGCTTGGACTTGATTACCAAATTCCGATACATCCTCCCTCGTTCGAGGGTAAGCAAGAAGAACAAACTGCCAATTATCCTCGGTAACGCCGCCATCAAGATCATATTCGGGAAAAAGCTTTTTGAGATCAGGATAAATCCGCTCAACATCCAGCGCCTTGCCAGAAAAGACTCTTGTCTTAAGATAGCTTTTCAAAATTGCCTCCTCACTCTGTTCCCCTTTATGCTTTTCACGAAAAACAAGATATTCCTCAATAAAAGCATGTTCATTACCAATTAACTTATATCCGGAATACAATATGTCAAAAAGAGCATGGTCGTAATTTAGAGAGAAAGGAACATTATTAATGCTCGAATGAAGCTTAATTGCTAGAGAAAAAACGACTATATTACGACAAGTATTCCCTAAGTCCTGACCACTTACGGAAATAATCCTTACATATTCGCGAAATATTGCTATATCGTTTTCGAAAATATCCATTCCCTCAGAAGCAAGTTTCATAGCCACATAAGAACCATGGTCTTTAATTATTTTGGCAAATGCAAGAAACATTTCTGTATTTTCTTTATATGCGACTCTCACTGTATAAAGATCTTTAATACCGTAGGGCTTACTGGAAACCTCCAAACAAACCTTGAACATTTCCAAATTATCACCATAAAATTCCTTGGCTAAAATGAGATATTGAGCATCTTCAGCAGTACTATTCATCCTTGAATGATTCCCGTAATCTCCAGAATCAACAGCCGTACGTCCTGCAAGAAATTGAACATACGCCTCAAGCATAGGAATATTATTTTCATATATCGGACGTCCCGATTCAATAAAGGATAACACAAAGCCCAAATACTTCGGATTAATACCCGCAACCAAAGAAGAAAATCTGTTAAAAGCTTTTACATCTTTTCCGTACAAGGACCGAACGTCATCAATAACATGGACCAGTTCGGCGCCTTCATTAAGCTTTGCAACTTCTTGGTATAAAGATGCAGTGCCTTTTTTCTTTGTAAATTTCGCCACTGTTTCATAAAGTATCTGCAAAACCTGAGTTCCGGACATTCCGAAAGCTACTCCTTGCTCCTTAAATTTCGCATCAAAAATTGTTGCCAACTCTTTGGCGTTAGTTTTTAAGTAAACTCCGATTGTTTTAAATTTCGCTACCGTTTTCAAGAATGCAGTTTTTGATTTTTTCACAGTTTCTCCAAAGAGTTCATCGATAATTTCTATCGCAGTTTCTCCTACTTCAGAATCACTAATTTTTCCGGCAAGATCCCTCGCTCGGCCTTGTTTAGGGGTAGACTTCACCTCCACTGCTCGGCTGTCTGTTGCGACTTTTGTCGATGGATGGATGGTTAGTGTCGCAATACTTTGGTGCAAAGTTTTTCCGTAAATTGAAATTCCGATTGTTCCATCGGGATTGATAGTCGCATCAAAAGATGAACCTTTTCTTCCTGCGAATTGAGCTTTTAGATTTGCGATAAATTCCACAGGAGTTTTTGTTGTGTATGTAATCTTATTTCCTTCCGTTGATATTCCAACTTTCTTGGTATTCACTCCCGCCATATTTAGTTTCACATTCATTCCATCCGAGGAATTTATGACGCTGACAAAAAATTCCAAATAAGGATTGTTTATTCTTTGCCCAATTTGTCCTACTCCTTCCTCTATTGTTTCTTCCGCAAATTCTTCTCCGAATTTTGCTCCAAAACGACCAAGTGCTGTTTTTACATTATGAATTTCAAATGGCGAGGTTAATGCTTTTGCTTTTTGAATTGTATGTAACATTCTTGATGCACCGGTTGCGACTCTTGCATTTCCGGAATGGCTCGCAACCTTTAGCGCGGATATCGCCCCTTTTGCCGTCATTAAAGCTCCTAGAGAAAGGCCATATCCGTAAACGAAATCTTTACCCATCTGTTTTGGATCCCAAACGTTTTCAAAATTACTAAGCCCCGTCGCATTTGTTAACGACATTCCAATTCTTGATCCGATAACTCCTCCTGCGGAGGTGCCTATCGGCACTAGAAAAATCGATGATGTTCTGAGCACTCCTGTGATTGAATATGATCCTGCAATTCCCCCCATTATTGATGTCGCCATGATTATCGTAAATACTGCTATGTTTTTTAGCACGCCATTTAAGAAATCTTCTTTTTCTTTTTCAAAATCCCTTTGAGCTAATTTTAATTTTTCGAGTTGTTGTGTGGAAATTGGAGAATTAGGATTGTCCAAAACTTGGTCCACACTTTGTATCGCATTTTCCAATACCATTGCGTATACATCTCTTAATTGTGGATGCAGTTTTAACAGAGGACTGTCCCCATGTTGAACGTTAAAAAGGGCTAAAGATAGATCTGATTTCATCTCTTTAAATCTTCCTCTGGTGGCCTCTATCGAAGGTATCATTTTCGCATAAGCTTCCGATCCCTGATTGAATATTCTTACAAGTTTTGTCCCATGTTCTTCCGCCCAATCCGGATTAGCTTGAGCTTTTTCAAATTGATCCATTATATTTCCCAAAGTCCCGTAATCGTTTGAAACATTATCCATGACTCCCTTATACTTTGCTTCCAAACCTGCATTTTCTTTTTGAATTAATGTGAGCGTTAGGCGTGACAAAGATGCCTGATTTATATCCTGCCCTTCGTAGCCTTTTATATCTAGAAATGAGGCCACTATCTTCGCTTCATTGTCTGATTTTTCAGCCTCCTGCCTTGTCTCTGCCACTACGGTTTCCCATGATCTTTTCTCCGTGTCTTCCGGTTTCTTTTCCGGCCTTGTCCCCATCAAATCGTATGTCGCGGCTATCGAAAGAAGCCTTCCCTGCATAGATGCATATTGATTTAATAGCTGTAAATAGCCCTGCAGTCTTAGTGCAGTTGCTCTTTTTTCTTTTGCCGGAACTTGCGAAATATCTTTATATTTTTGGAGTAATTTTTCAAAATATGTTGCTTCTGCGTCTATCTTGTCGGCAAGTTTATCTGAGATATCAATCAATTTTGAGCTTTCAAACGCGAGTCTGTTTAAAATTGCTGTTTTGTCCGATCCTTCCACTTTTCCTGTTTTGTAGAATTTATCGTAGGCTTGTCTTGCGTATGGGCTATTTCCTGTTTCTCTTGCGATATATTCGTCTACGCTTTTTGTTTCAAAATTTGATTCTGCAGTTTGAAGGGAATTAATTGTTGCCGGCAATGCGACCTTGTATTTCGAGCTTAAGGATTTAATACTTTTACTGTCTTTACTCTGGAAAATTTCCTCAATCGCCACTTTTGCTTTTGTATAGTTGAAAGCTTTTCCGGATTTATTAAGATATGCAAAAGCTAATTCACTTTTTGTTGTTTCAAGCATTTGCAACATTTCGTAATATACGACATTGTGTGCCGCATCAACCATCGTGGCTTCGTATTTTGCGAGTGTTTCGTCTAATTCAACCCCAGGATTTTCTTTTTTGTATCTTGCTATTCTTTTTCCAAAGTTTTTCACTACTGTTTTATTTTTTTCAATTTCTCTTTTGTTTGCGGTATATTCTCGCGTAAATCTTGCCCTTATGTTCAATTGCGCTTTTATAAAATCTTTGCCTAAGGGGCCTATTGCTTTGAAAATTGCCGCCAATGCAACGAGGTTGTTTATTAGTAAATCTTTTGAGAGTTTTAATGCTTTAAAATCTTCCGGAGATAATTTTTTTATTTGTCCAATCAGCTTATTCGCCATCTTTGGGCCCAAATTGTTTGCCTGGGATTGTGATAAAAATTCTTTCGCTTGTGCGTCATTAAATTTTGTTCCGATTGTTTTTTCAATACTGTTTATCAAAATCCTTGCATCGATATTTGAAAATAATTCTATTTCGAGATCATTTGCTTCCTGATCTCTACCAAGAAGATGAAGCTGTAATATTTCGAGGAGATTTTTTGACCTATCATGGATTATTGTTGCCGCTAAAGTTGATTCTTTAGCCTTCATGAAGAATATCTTTATTCTGTTGTACACCAATTCAATCGGTGGTCTTTTATCTTTTGACACCAGCGTGTAATATCCACCTTTGTAGAAATCTACGGGCAATTTTATGCCCAAAGCCTCGAATTCCTGCTCCATTTTACGGAAGTATTCGTCCACCTTTTGGCGTTCGGTTTGCAAAGGCCTTGGAACACATAATCCCTCTGCAGGCGTCACTCCCACCTCTTTGCGTGCTTCGACACATTGATCCGAAATATTTGGCCCTGCTTTAGGCTTTTCCGAGCCTTTATGTGAATCTAATCCACCCATTTTTATTTTTGTTTTTCGCTAAAAAAATGAATCTAGTAATTATACCATATTTTTGCCTTATTTTGAAGCTATAATCTTGCCGTAAAGCCTAAAATCGTCGTGAGAAGTGATTTTCACTTTTACTATTTGTCCGAGTAGATCTTTTTTTGATTTGAATCTGACTTCTTTGTAGTGTTCACTTCGCCCAAACCATTCATCCTTTTCTTGGCCTTCCACTAATACTTTTAGGGTTTTATCTACAAAACCTTTTAGCACTTTATTTGAGTTTTTTTTGAGTGTGTTGTTTAGTGTATGCCATCTTGAGTGTTTAATTTTTGGAGAGATATTGTCTTTTAGTTTTTTGCTGGCATATGTGCCATTTCGGTTTGAATATTGAGAGATAAATGCATGTTCAAAGTCCATTTCTTCAAAAAATTTTCGCGTGGTTTCGAATTCTTCATCCGTTTCTCCGCAAAATCCTACAATTATGTCTGTTGTTATAGAAATTTTCGGAATTTTTTCGCGCAATTTTCGAATTATTTCTTTGTATTGCGTAACAGTGTATGTTCGATTCATGCGCTTAAGGACTGCGTTTTCACCTGCTTGAACAGGGAGATGCAAATACGGCATTTGAGTTTTCAATCTGCTCATTGCGTCTATTAAATCATCTGACATATCTTTCGGATGTGACGATGTAAAACGCACTCTTTCGAGCCCCAAATCTGACAATTTATCCAATTCTTCCAGCAAATATACAAACGGTTCTTTTTTTAGATAATCAAATGTTTTTTCAGCTTTATCGTAAGTGCTTAATCCGTATGAATTTACGGTTTGTCCTATCAAAATTATTTCTTTTGCGCCATTTTTTACGGCAACCTGAGCTTCTTTTAAAATTTGCTCAAGAGGCCTGCTTTTCTCTCTACCACGGCTAAAAGGCACTATACAATACGTGCAAAATTTGTCGCATCCGTTTGAAATCGCGATAAATGCCTGAGAATTTGATGCGTGACTTGAATGAGTCGGATTTATTTGAAAATAACTTTCCAAACTTTCTTCCGGAATTTCTTTTATATTAATATCAGGGTTTACTTCTCTGATCAGTTTTGCGAGAAGTGGCAATTCGTCGTTTTTTATCGCTACATCCAGCTCTTTTATTTTCGTAAAAAGACCGTCTCTTTTCGCCGAATATTTTGAACTGGGCGTTCTGACCATACATCCTGTAATAACGACAACCAAATTTTTGTTATGCTTTTTTAAATCGCCCATCCTTACCATTTGTCCAAGGACTCTATCTTCCGCTCTTTGCCTTATGCTACACGTATTAAAGATTATCAAATCCGCTTTTTTCAGCACTGGATTTTTCTTATAACCCAGCGCCTCAAGATATGTTTCCATTCTCTCGGTGTCGGAATAGTTCATGCTACAGCCGTATGTTTGTATTGAGTATGTGAGCATATTTTAATTTTGTGGAGCAAGGATAGCGGAAAAGCTATTTGAGCTCAAGCGCTCTTGCCTCCCAATCTTAAATCCTGTATTCTCTCCCTGCTAAAATAACCCAATATATATGGAAATTATATGGAAAGGAAACTCAGTTTTCGAAGTAAGAGGTAAAAAGGCAGTTGTGGCTGTGGATAACGGCGAAATAGGCGTTTTGGAATCTGGAAAATCATTCACATGGCCCGGAGAATATGAAGTTAAAGAGATTCCTATTATTGCACTTTCGGCTTGGACAAAGAGCAAATCCAAGGAAGAAACCGAAGGAGCAAAGGGAGATGAAACTCTGATTATTCACTTTATCGTAGATGGAATCAGGTGTTGTCATCTTGGGGAATTGGGACATATTTTGCCTAGCGATATTGTGAATAAAATAGGAGACGTGGACGTTTTGATGGTTGAATTTGGTGCAGGAACAAATCTTGATAATAAAAAAGCTATTGAAGTTATTGAGGCTATAGAGCCAAGATCTGTTGTTCCGATGGGAACGAATGCCAATGCCGCTTCTTTAAAAGAGCTTGGGGCTGAAGATGTCATTGTTCAAGATAAATTTGTGATAAAGAGCCAATCCGATCTTCCGAACGATAAGAGAATTTATATTTTGCTTTCAAATAATTAAAATGGGTGCCCACTTGCTCTCGTAGTTTAATGGATAGAACTGGGGTTTCCTAAACCCTCAATGCAGGTTCGATTCCTGCCGAGGGCACCAAAAATTAACAAAACATTATGTCAAAAATTACAAAAATTCAGGCTAGGGAAGTCTTGGATTCAAGAGGAATCCCAACAATTGAAGTTGAGGTTTTTACCGAAAAAGGTTTTGGTAGAGCGATAGTGCCGAGTGGCGCGTCTACGGGAATTCATGAAGCGCTTGAATTACGCGATGGAGATAAAAAAAGATATATGGGAAAAGGTGTTTTGAAGGCCGTAAAAAATGTTTCTTTAATTGCGGAAGCTTTAGTTGGAATGGATAGTTTTCAGCAAGAAGAAATTGATAAAAAAATGATTGAAATTGATGGGACAGAGAATAAAAGCAAGCTTGGAGCGAATGCTATTCTGGCTGTTTCTTTGGCCGTTTTGAAAGCCGCGGCAAATGAGAAAAATTTGTATTTGTATGAATACATAAATCCAAATGCCGTTACTCTTCCTGTGCCAATGATGAATATTATCAATGGCGGGAAACATGCAGATAGTGGCTTGGATATACAGGAATTTATGATTGTACCGGTTGGCGGATCGAAATTTTCCGAGGCTTTAAGAATGGGTGTTGAAGTTTTTAATGCGTTAAAAGATTTGCTTAAAGAAGGTGGATTTTCTGTCGCTGTCGGTGACGAGGGAGGATTTGCGCCGAAACTTAAAGGCAATGAAGACGCACTTGATTATATCGTGAAGGCTATAGAAAAGGCTGGATACAAGCCATGGAAAGACATCATGATTGCTTTAGACCCTGCGGCGAGTGAATTTTATGACAAAGAAAAAAATGTTTATAAAATAAAGGTTGATGGAGTTTCTCAAGAACTTTCAAGTGCTGATTTGATAGGATTTTACGATGTATTACTTCGAAAATATCCTATCGTTTCTATAGAAGATTCTCACGCTGAGGATGATTTTGACGGGTTCCAGAAAATGATGAAAGCCACTGATGGTGGCATTCAAATCATGGGGGATGATCTTTTCGTTACGAATGTAAAAAGGCTTGAAGAAGGCATTTCTAAAGGACTTGCAAATTCCGTTTTGATAAAATTAAATCAGATTGGGACTTACAGCGAAACTATTTCTGCGATAAAAATGGCGAAAGATGCAGGATGGACTACTGTAGTTTCTCATAGAAGTGGCGAAACAGAAGATACCACAATTGCGGACTTGGCTGTAGGAATGGAAATGGGGCAGATAAAGACCGGATCTCTTTCGAGAACAGAGAGAATTTGTAAATATAATCAACTACTTAGAATAGAAGAACGGCTTGGAGATAGAGCTATTTTTGCAGGAGGAAAGGCGTTTTATAACCTTAAGAAAAATGTTGCCTGAAATAAAAAAATCACTTGTTGAAAAACTTTTGCCAAAACGAGACGGCAAATCTCACAAGGGTCAAAATGGAAAAGTTTTGATTGTGGGAGGAAGTTTGGAATTTCATGGAGCGCCGCTTTTGGCCGGGCTTGGCGCACTATATAGTGGTGCTGATTTGGTTTATTTGTATGTGCCTTCATGTAATTTTGATGTGACACGAAGCATGTATCCGGATTTTATTGTGAAAAAATTTGACGAGGACTCATTGCAGGAAAAAGATACTGATACAATTATTTCTTTGGGGAAAGAGTGTAACAGTATTCTTATCGGACCGGGAATCGGCACTCAGGAAAGCAGTCAAAATGCTGTCGTGAAAATTTTGCAGGATTTACATATTCCAACAGTTCTTGATGCCGATGCGATTTCTTCTCTCAAAAAAATTGATAAATTTCCGTTGCAACAAACAATTGTAGTGACTCCACATGCGAGAGAATTTCAAAATCTCGTAGATAAAGATGTCGTAATAGATGAACAAGATGCGAAGTCTGTGATTTTGCTAAGGTCTATTTCTATGGACTTGAAACTTAATGTTTTACTTAAAGGTCCGGTCGATTATGTTTCGTCCGAAGAAGGCCATGTCGAGACAAATCATACTGGAAATGCTGGAATGACAGTTGGTGGAAGTGGTGATGTTTTGGCTGGAGTGGTCGCGGCTTTTTTGGCCCAAGGATGCGAAGGATTTGATGCGGCACGTGCGGCGGCTTATGTCGTTGGAGATGCTGGGGACATCATGAAAAAAACAAAAGGTTGGTATTTTTCTGCCAGCGATATTGCGACTGCACTTCCGTTTTGCTTGAATAAATTTTTGTAAATTTATTTTTCGTATTTTGATTTCTTGCCGAAGTGTTTCGACATTTGTTTTGATGAAGATTTTTTACGTTTCATTATCTCCGCGCGTTTTTTCAAAGTGGCGGGAAGTAGCTTTAAGAAGCCTAAAAAACTGCCCCAAAGATATGGTTCAAAAATTGTTATGTATCCAAACATAAGAATTTTTTTGCCGACTATTTGGAAAAAATCTTTGAAAAAATTTCCGGGAATTTCATTTTTTACTTCCATCAAAAGTTGATTTCTGAAAGAGAATTTTTTCTGAAATTTGCTCAAATTTTTGCGGTTTTCCACCACCTCTTTGTTTGTAAATCTTCTGATAACTCCTGTTCCTCTTCCGTGATATGCGATGGCCTTCGGGTAAAATAAATTTTTCCATCCAAATAATAAAAATCTCCATGAAAGATCGACATCTTCTTTGTACATAAAAAAATTTTCGTCCAAATATTCGTCGCCGATTTTGACGTCTGTAATCGCCTCTCTTCGATATAACGGGCATGCACCGGAGATTCCAAACACTTCCTGCTCTTGATCGAATTGACCTACGTCTTCCACTCCCTGTCCATCGTCAATTATACGCCTGCTTTTGTATGCAAACAGGCCAACTGTATCAATAATATTTGTAGGTTTTTTATTTGCAAAATCATACTTGTAAACCTTTCCGGTGATCGATGCAATTTTCGGATCTTTCTCAATTCTTTCTACGATTTTTTCAAAATATTCTGGAGTGTAAATAATGTCTGGATTCGTAATTACTAAAAATTCCGAATTCCCCTCCATTGCAATTTTTATTCCTTGATTGGCTGCCTTCGCATAACCAAGATTGTCCTCATTATTTATCACTATAAGAGATTTGTTATGACGAAGTTCAGGATCATGAGAATAAGTGTCGCGGACAAATTCTATTCCTTCGCGATCAGGTGAATTGTTATCTATAAAAATTACTTCAATGTTTTCGTAAGTTTGACCAAAGATTCCGTCCAAACATGTTTTCAAAAAATGTGGAGTATTGTAGTGAATTATGATGATAGAGATTTTTGGCTTATCCATGGTTGTTTCACAAAAATTGACTTTGCTTTTGCTTCCTTTTAATGTATATTTGTTCGGCAATAGTTTACTTATATATTTTTGTGATGTCTACATATCTTTTTACATCAGAATCGGTCACCGAAGGTCATCCTGATAAGATCGCTGATGCGATTTCCGATGCCATCTTGGATGATTTGATTAAGCAAGATCCAATGAGTAGGGTTGCGTGCGAAACTATGGTTTCAACCGGGCTCGTGCTTATTACTGGAGAAATTCGCACAAATGGATATGCCGATATTCCGAAAATTGTTCGAAATACCATAAAAGATATTGGTTATACTGATGCGACTTATGGCTTTGATTACAAGGCTTGCAGTGTTCTTACCGCGATTGATGAACAGAGTGCTGACATCGCGCTTGGTGTCGATACCGGAGGAGCGGGAGATCAGGGAATGATGTTCGGATTTGCGTGTGACGAAACGCCGGAGCTTATGCCTATGCCAATAATGCTTGCACATAAACTTGCGATGAGACTTGCCGAAGTGAGAAAGAAAGGAATTCTTTCATATTTGCGTCCTGATGGAAAAACTCAAGTAACCGTGGAATATGATGGATTTAAGCCGGTTCGTATAGACACTATTGTTGTTTCTACTCAACATGGACCTGAAGTTTCTCAGTCGAAAATTAAAAAAGATGTGATTGAACATGTCATCAAACCTGTTTGTGGAAAACTTTTAGATGGCAAAACAAAATATCACGTAAATCCAACTGGAAGATTTATCATCGGGGGCCCTCCAGGGGATAGCGGACTTACCGGACGAAAAATAATTGTGGATACTTATGGTGGAATGGCGCGACACGGTGGAGGCTGTTTTTCTGGCAAGGATCCAACAAAAGTCGACAGAAGTGGTGCGTACATGGGAAGATATGTTGCGAAAAATGTTGTGGCGTCTGGACTTTGCAAAAGGTGCGAAATCCAAGTTGCTTATGCTATCGGCGTAAAAGAGCCTGTGAGTATTTTTGTGGAAAGTTTTGGGACAGGAGCTGTAAAAAACGGCAAAAAAATCTCAGATAGTGATATCGCAAAAATAATAAAAAAGAATTTTGATTTCTCTCCGCAGGGAATTATAAAGACTTTAAATCTGAGGCGCCCTATTTACAAGAAAACGGCCGCTTACGGGCATTTTGGTAGAACAGGTGAGGGTTTCACATGGGAGAAAACTGACATGGCAGAGAGGCTAAAGAAATCGATTTAATCAGAAACTTCTATTCTTGTTATGTGTAACGCTCTTTTGAGGATAGCAAGGTTTGGCAGATATAATTTTTAGAGCTCAGGCGCCGGTTGCAAGAATTTTTTGATAGTCTTGAAGATTTTTAGTGTACCTGTAGCAAGTTTCGTTGCTAAAAAATTTCACGACGCCTGATGGCAATAAAGTTTTATCATGTCGACATTAAGGAATCGTTAAAAAAAGTTAAGATTTTTATAAAAAGATTTTCACAAAAAACCCCTCGGAATGGAGGGGTTCCGGAGAATGGCTTTTATTCCGCTACACCAAGAAGGTTGGCGAACATTTTGTATAGCATTTTTGCCGCTTTTGCTCGAGTAATCGTTCCGTTGGCATAGAGACATGTGCCTTTTTTACATTCAGTCCCAGTGATAAATCCTTTTGCGCTTGCCGCCGCAACATCCGGCGCATACCAAGCCTCTGCGCTTACATCGTTGAATTTGATATTTGTGAGATCTTCTTCAAGTGCTTTTATTTCTTCCACTTCGTCCGGCACCGCCAATTTGTATATATTCATTGCGAATTTCAAGAATTCCGCTTTGGTCGGGAATGTTTCCGGACCATATGTACTTACTTTATCACTTACCAATTTCATATCCTTCATTTTTTGGATATATCCCGCATACCATTCATCTTTTGGAACGTCTGAATATGGGTTTTCATCAGGACTTTCCGCCGGATCATAGAATCCTAATACTCGATAGAATACCGCAGCAACTTCAGCTCGACTGATGCTCTTGTTTGGCTCAAATGTGCCGTCTGCATTTCCTTTAAATATTCCGGCTTTCAGCATTGCTTCAATGAAAAGTTTTTCCGGTGATTCTGTAAGTTCTTTAAGGTCTTGTTCCTTCTTGGTTTGCTCTGTAGGTGGAACTATTTCTTCTGCGGCGGGTACTATTTCTTCCGCTGCTGGTGCTGCTTCTTCTGCTGCTGGTGCTGCTTCTTCTGCTGCAGGTGCTACTTCTTCCGCTGCAGGTGCTACTTCTTCCGCTGCAGGTGCTGCTGACTGTGAACCTGAATCTCCTCCACTATCTCCAGCGGCCCCTTTTAAGAAATAGCTTATTTCTGAACTTGCCGTTCCAACATTACCGGCTATGTCCACACCGTATCCTTTTGTATAGTAAGTACTTCCTTCAGTGAGTCCTGAAATATTTGTTGTTACAGTTGAGATTGTTGATAAGGCTGAAGCATCGGTAACTTTCCATAAACTGCTTGCAAGTCCTACTCCTGAAGATGTGCCGTATGCAAACATGTAGCTTCCAAAATCGGCTAACGTAGCGTGTGCATTCCAATTTATAATTGCGGTATCTGAACTATTTATTCCTCCATATGTTACATTTGTAATTTGGCTCGGTGGAGTCGCGTCCCATGCTGTTGTAGATGCCACTACCGTAGTTGTTGCTACTGCGTTTGGCGTTGTTGCCAAATCTTGTACATCAAGTACGTTGGCTATCGGTGTCATTGTTGGTGTCGTCGGTGCTGTTGCTCCCGCCAAGAAAAATGATCCTGAAGTATTATTGAATGTGATTACTATTGTCGTTGCGTTTCCGCTATTTGTGAGAGCTACGTTGTTTGCTGTTGCAACATTGTTTGTGAAATCACTTGTTCCATCCCATGCTACTATTCCAGCTATTGTTTTTGCTGTCGTCATTGCTCCAAGTGTTGTAGTGCTTGTCGCCGAAGATCCTGATGTTATTTCTCCTGTCGCTCCATCTCCTCCCGTGTAGATGGCCAATTGCTCGGAATAGGTGAGTGTTAAAATATTTTTATTTGATGCTGTGTCGAATACTGCGGCTGTGACTACCGGTGATGCTGAGTCCACTTCATTTCCGCTACGGTCTACGGTGTCGATCGTTCCACCTATCGTCGTCTCCAAAAGATTTCCAGCTAAATCCGTGAAGGCAGGCGAGTTTGCTGTACATAGGAAAAGTCCGTCTGAAGCCGCCGTTCCGACTGTCGCGTCGTCTGTTGTTCTGTTAAATTGTTTACTGATCGCATCAGCGGCTGATGAAAATGTTCCACCTCCACCCGCCAATGTGCAATTATTGTCCGCTATTGATGCTCCCCGCATTGTTTCGCTAAATGTGATTGTAGCTCTATCTATGCTTCCGTTTATTGTATTTTCTGAATATGTGATTCCTGTTGTGGCTGTGATTGTAGGTTTTGTAAGATCCCATGCTCCTGTGATTGTTGGGGATGTCCCCACTGTTGTTGTGGCTACTGCGAGTTGACCTCCTTGATCTCTTAATACAGTAGAGTCTGCTTCAGGCGTGAATGTATTATCCGCTGCTGGTGCTGTTGTACTTGTTGAAGTGAAATATCCTCCAGTCTGATCATTGAACGTGACTGTAAGGATTTTGTCAGTTGCATCTAACGAAATAGAATTGTCTGTCACTGCATTATTGGCTATATTCCCAACTGTTCCTCCTGCCCATGCTCCTATTCCATCTATCGTTCCCGCCAATGTCATTTCTCCGAAATCGGCATCTGATGCTTTTGTTCCATCCGCATTTGTATACCAACTGCCGTCCGTGTTGAATTCCACCGCTTCGGAATATGTGATTGTAGTTATATCCGCTCCGCTTGATGTGTCTGTCGCGATTGAGATAATGATCGGCGCAGCTCCATCTGTAATATTTTGCGCAGATATATTTCCTGTATTGTTGGTACCGTCATTTACACTATTTGATGTTCCTCCTGCCGCTGTATACGCAACTGTTGGGGCCATTGCGCCTCCTGTCACATTTACCGTTCCTGTCAGAGTCAACCTTACGTCTGCTCCAACCGCCACTCCAGCCGTTTCATTTGTTAGGGCCACTGTTCCCGCTGTTATCGTCCAGTCCGCATCATCCCATTCATTCAAAGTCACAGTTTCTGAAAATGTAATATCAAGTCTGTCTATTGTTCCATCTGTATTCATGTCTTTGTATGCAGAACTTACGTATGCTGGAGCCGCTCCATCTATTGCAACTGCTGATGCTCCTTCTATTACCGCATCTACTCCCGCTAAATCCGCGATGTTTCCGGTGATTTGAAGTTTTAGTAAATTACTTGTATCGTTTGGAGTACAGTCACTACATCCGAAAAATAATGTGGTGTCGTCTGTGGTGTCACCATATACCGATGTTAAAGCTGTATTATCATTTAGGGTTATGACAAAATCTCCCGCGACAGCTGTACTTGCATCCATGGATTCTGTAAATGTTGCGAGGATTCCATCCATTGTTCCGTCTGTTATTCCCGCCGCTCCAGCTGAATCATCTGTATCTTTTGTGACACGGGATAGGATTACCGCACCTGCTCCATCCGTGATTGAGGTTACAGCTATGTTTGCAAGATCGTTTGGGGTTAATGCTTGATCTTTCACCCTGTTCGCCGCCGTTACGCTCTGAGTGTACGTGTATGTTGGCTCCGTTCCTCCGCTTACTCCGGTGAGATCTGTTGTGGCTGACATTGTAAGAGTAAGTGTTGCTGTTCCACTACCTTCTACTATTGTAGGGGATCCGGCAAATCCTGATAAATCATTTGCAACAGCTACAATTTGAGATAAATCACTACCATTCCATGTAACATTTTCAGAAAAACCCAAGACTAATGTGTCGACTGATCCGTCTTCTCCGTTATCCGTATATGTCATGGTCGTTACTATCGGCACCGCTGCATCCAGTTCAGTTATATCCGCTGAAACAATAGTTCCCGGTGTAAGTGTATTTAATAAATTCCCTGCTCGATCAGTGATAAGTGTTGTTGAGCCGGAGTATAATAAATCCGATGTTACTGCGCTATATGAGGTATCAACATTTCCGGTATCATTTGTCCTACTGAATGTTGTTGTTTCATCGTTTGCTGTTCCTGTAGAGAATGTTCCTGTCGCAACACCTATTGTTCCCAATGTTGCGTCAGCATCTGTTATTGATTCATCTTTTATACTTTCAGAGAACAACACTATCGCTTGATCTATTTTCCCGTTTGTTCCTGTGGCATCACTTACCGTTACCGAGGATAGATTCGGCTTTGTTAAATCCCATGCGGCACTTGAAGTAATTGTGGATTGGATAGACGTTGATTCTATGCCGTTTCCGGTGTTTGGTTCAAAGTCTGTCACATATATTCCTACCGCATTTGGAGTAAAGGTATCGGATGGTTCTGTGGATGAAGTTGCATTTAAATATCCACCTGTTTGTCCGGCCAGCATAATTGAAAAACTCGATAAATCTCCGTTTTCCAAAACTGTATTTTTTGTCGTTTGGGATGCTACATCTCCTGTTGTTGCAAATGAACCAAAGCCATTTATCACTCCCGGAGAAGTTACATCTCCCACCAATGCCGTACTTGCCGCAAATTCAGACATAGAATCCCATGTGCTTATTTTTACATTTTCACTGTATGTAATAGTAACATTGTTTCCGCTAAATCCACCTGTGTCTTTATCTATGCTTAGAATTACAGGATTTGTGTTGTCCGCCATGTTTAAGACTGTTGCGGCGATACTTCTGCCCCATGGATCGTAGATGGATGTCGCGTCAAATCTTTTTATGGTATCGACTGTTGCTGTTGTTAAGTCCGCCGCCTCTAAATTTGCACTAAAATATACGACAGCCCACTTCATATTCGGAGTTTGGTTTACCGAGGATATCAATTTTCCTCCACCTCCGGTATCTGTATATAAAAAGTCTGTACCTTCTAACGTCGCTGTCATGTCTGGATTTGAAGCGTTGAACATAGGATAATTAAATCTTACAAGGGCTCCTCCATCCCCCACAGCTGCGTCAGCATATGTTGCGGCATCATCTGTATGAACTTTTGAATAGTCAGCTGAAAATAAAGACATATTTACTAATGCTTTTGGTGTTCCCATTGCCGAAGCATTTCCTAATGCATCGTATACAGATGCCCCTGTTGCAAAATCAAAAGTATCTACGGTATCACCGTCTACGGCTAATGTTGCACATTTTTCCAATATGAAGTCTGCCCCTGCAGAGGTTACTTCCAAATCTACAAATACATCACAACCTGCCGCGTTTCCGTTTGCTAAGGAAAGGGCATTATAGTTTAAAGCTGTAGATGCTGCGGCATCACCGAAAACCGGTTCGTCAAAGCCTATATAAACCCATTGGCTTCCTGTTACAAATTCTCCATGTTCCCCGAATCCTTCGCTTGCTATTGGACCTGATGTATCTGATGATAAAAATGTAGTTTTTTCACTTAATGCCCCGCCTACGGTGAAGATGCTGTTTGCTGTTGCCGCTATTGTACAAGTTGCCTCTGTTGCTCCGGCTGCACCTGCCATGTCTAGAAGTACCCATGTGCTTCCGGGGCTTGAGATATTTATTCCTGCAATCGTAGGGCTAGTTGAAAAGTCACAAGTCCCTCCCATTTGAAAATCGCCAACCGTTAATGCTGTAGTGTGTCCCGTGTCCCCCCAAACCGGAACATTGAACTTTACCATGATTTTTGTTATTCCTGTTTTATATGTTGCGGAGGTTATTGCGGGAGTTGTTCCTGCCGCAAATGCAGTCATGGAAGTCGCGATCAAAAGTGCCGTTGCAAAAATTGCAATAATGAATAGTTTTGTAAAATTCTTCATAGCGGTGAGGGATTTAATTTTTTAAATTGGTGCGTTTATGCTTTAACGGCGCACTTTTTCGTGTTTTGTGTAATTTTACACCAAAAGAAGCGGAAAGTTAAATTTGATTGGAATGATTTTGTTGACAGAAGTTGGAGGTGTGGGGGCTAAGAGGAATCACAAAAACTTTTTTAATCGTTTTGCGGCATGGATGTAAACGATTAAGTCTTTTCTGATTCCGATTTTTATTACTTCAACAATGATTTTTTTATTTTCTATACGGTAAATTGCCCTATAGTCCATGATTCTGAGCCTGAAATACCCTTTTAGTTCCCCTTGAAGTGGCTTACCGTATGCGTATGGATCTTTTGAAAGTTTTTTAAATATGGCTGAAAGGATTTTTCTTTGATCTCCCTGCGGAATTTTCTTAAAATCTTCCGTGAGAACAAGGGGATGGTATATGATTTTGTATAAGTCCATTTTATATTAAACCTAATTTTTTTATCATTTCTTCGTGAGAAATATATTTCTTTAGATTCGTCGTTTTCGCTCTCGCCTTCGCCAAAAATCCGAATATTATATCTTCGTATTCTTCCAGAAGTTTTTCTCTTTCATTGTAAGTTTCGAAATCTTGAATTATGGCTATCGGTTTTCCTCTTTTGGTGAGGATTACTTTTTTTTCTTTTATTTCTTTCTCGACTTTCGGGATTTCCGTTCTTAATTCTGATGTTCCTATCATGATTGTGTTTTCATTAATGTTTATCATATCGCAGTGTTAATTGTACATTTGAATTGTACATTATATTGTACGATTTTACAATGCTTTACTGTTGATTTCGGTTATGTTATAGCATGGCAACATTAATGAATTGTTAAATTTTCTTAAAATTTAGTATAAAAAGATTTTTGCCCGATTGGCTTGCAATTTGGGTGATTTTTTGCTATTATATTTCCGTAAAAGGACAATAATGTCCCTTAATAGAAATATTATGACGTTCACGGAATTCCAAAATCGGCTATCCGGTTATCCGGTTTTTTCACTGCAAGATGTGAGAAAAGTTTTTAGTAATTTTTCTTATCGACAAATTGACCGTTTTGCAAAGAAGGGGTATTTAAAGAAGATTAAACATGGTTTTTACTGTTTCGGGGCTCAGAATTTGGATAAAAATTTCCTTTTTTATGTAGCAAATAAAATTTATTCGCCTTCTTATGTATCGATGGAGATTGCCTTGAAATATTATGGGTTAATCCCAGAAGAAATTTTTCAAATAACTTCTGTGGGCACGAAGAAGACTGCAAATTTTGAGACTTCGATTGGGAATTTTAGCTACAAATCTGTTAAACCAAGCCTTTACTTCGGTTATCGATTAACGGAATTTGGAAAGCAAAAAATACTTTTGGCAGATCCTGAAAAGGCACTTTTGGACTATCTATATATTAATTCAAATTTGAAAACCTGTGATGATTTTTTAGGAATGCGTATAAACAGCGATGAATTTAAATTGCAAATTAATCTTGAGAAACTACAAAAATATCTTGCTGTTTTTTCGAATAAACAGCTCTCTAAGCGTACAAATACATTTTTAACAACCATGAGAAATGATAACACTTGATCAAATACTTTCGATATATCCTGAAAATTTACGGGCTTTTAAAGAAAGTATTTTGAAAGAATATTTACAGTATAAAATTTTAAACAGCATTTTTAACAGTGAGCATGCGAATAAATTGGCTTTTCTTGGCGGAACCGCTCTTCGTATCGTTTATGGAAGTACGAGATTTTCGGAAGATTTGGACTTTGATAATTTTGGGTTGAGCGAGGCTGAGTTTATTGATTTGAGTAAAATTGTTCAAAGAGATCTCATGCTTGAAGGGCTTGAAGTAGAGATAAATACTGTCACTAAAAATGCCTATCGTATAAAAATCCGCATTCCAAAATTGCTTTTCGATTCCGGTCTTTCGGATATGAATGACCATAAAATTCTTATTCAGGTTGACACTGTGCCTCAAAATTTTGAATATGTTCCGGATAAACCCCTTATAAACAAATTTGATGTTTTTACTCAGATAAATGCGGTTCCAAAAGATTTACTTCTTGCGCAGAAAATTTTCGCATCAATAAACCGAAAAAGAATTATGGGCCGAGATTTCTTTGATGTTGTTTTCCTGTATGGGCTTGGCGCCAAGCCAAATTTTGCCTATCTTAAAAAGAACATTGGTATTGATAATCAGAAGGATTTGAAAAAATATTTATTGAAGAAAGTGTCCTCCCTTGATTTTGAAAACTTGGCGCGTGATACCGAACCCCTACTTTTTGATCCGAAGGATAAGAAAAAGGTTCTGCTATTTCGTGAATTTATAGAGCAGAATTTCTAAAAAAGACCCTCCGGTTTAAGGGAATTTATTTTCATATGAGATATATGGCACGTATAAATATCCCGTCTGAAGTAAGATAGTTGGATTTTTATATTGCAATTCTCCCATGAAAGGCGTATGCTGTGAGATGGAGGTAAGAAAAACTCTTACTTCCGTGTCACAATGTGTATAACAGAACCGATTATGAAAAGTTTAAACGCAAAACTATATAAGTATTCGAAAACAATCCTTACGACGAAGGACTTGGCTTTAATATGGGAGGAAACGAACAAAAATAATTTAAAAGCGAAAATTTCTTATTATGTAAAAAAAGGCGTATTAGTAAAGATTAGGAGAGGTATCTTTTCAAAAGACAACCATTATGATGAAAGAGAATTGGCTTCGAGTATGTATTTGCCGTCATATATAAGTTTCGAAACCGTACTAAGAGATTCAGGTGTAATATTTCAACACTACGATAGTATTTTTGTTGCATGTCAGTGGTCAAAAAATATAAAAATAGGTGATAGAACTTTTATTTTCAGAAAACTTAAGGATGAGATTTTATTTAATACATCAGGGATTATCTTTGAGAATAATTACAGTGTGGCTACTCCGGAAAGAGCATTTTTGGATATGATTTATTTATTTCCGAAATACTATTTTGATAATCTTGAAGGCATAAACTTCGAAAAATGTTTTGAGATCGCAAAGATATACAAAAATGGAAGAATGATAAAAGAATTAAATAAATATTATAAAAAATATGTTAAATAAAGAAAAACATCAACTAATCATGGGACAAATTTTGAGGGATATATATTCCGATACGGAAATTTCTTCACTTCTCGGCTTTAAGGGAGGCACATGCGCTTATTTCTTTTATAATTTGCCGAGATTTTCCGTTGATTTGGATTTTGATTTGCTCAAACAAGATTTGATATTAAAAGAAAAAATATTTGTTGGAATGCATTAAAGTTGTAGAAAAGGTTAAAGATAGTCAAGTTTTGCAAGGACTTGGAGAATTAATAAGTGAAAAAGAAAAATCATGGATCAAAAGTAATTTGAAAAATGAAACAATCTTTATACTAAAAAATTATGCATCGGTGCTGTGAATCAACTTATCTTTCAAAAACAAGAAAACGTCTCCTCTCTCCCTTGCAACCTTCATAAGCTCTTCCGTATATCCGCTTTTACCGAAAAGCGCAAATTTTTCTTTTCTTTTGCCATTATTCCAATCTACTTTTTTAGATTTTTCTATTAAGTCATTTAAAATATTTGTGCCAATGTTTTTGTTTGACCATTTACATTCACAGAAGATTATTTGCTTGTTCTCGCTGTTTATTCCGATAAAATCAATTTCGTTATTATTATCCCACCATCGCCCGATTTTTTCGAAAGAGAATATATTTTTTTGATTTTCTTTCAATATTTCCGAACAAATTTGTTCGTAGGTATGACCTAATAAAATAGAAAATCCTGTTCTAAACTTATGCATTACATCAGAATATTCTCCGATTTCAAGATTGCTTTTGTAAGGGTAAACATACTGAAACCAAATTTTTATAAAATTATCAGATATTTTATAAATACCTCTTTTTGATTTCAACTTGTTCTCTTCAGTCACCGGAACTTCTCTTGTTATTAATTTTAAATCTTCCAAAACGCCAAGATATTTAAACAGAACATTTTTTTCCAGACCTGTTTCGTTGATTATTTCACTTGCTCTCGTTTTTCCCCAAGATATTGCCTTCAGGACTGAGAGATATGTTCTTGGTTCTCTTAATTCCTCTCTTAAAATAAATTCAACTTCGTTGTGTAGAAATTCTTTTTTATCCAAGATTTTTGTTTTCAAATTATCTTCCACGGAATTTTTCGGATTAATTTCCAGTAAATATGCGGGCATGCCCCCCGTCAAAGTAAAATATGAAAGAAATTCTTCGAATGATTTTTCT
>PFOM01000018.1 GCA_002792535.1 Candidatus Peregrinibacteria bacterium CG_4_10_14_0_2_um_filter_38_24
TTTATGGATATAATGTATATTATTTTTCACAAGGGCGAGTCGTATAGTGGCAGTACAGGGGTCTCCAAAACCTCTTGCGGGGGTTCGATTCCCTCCTCGCCTGCTCTTCAAACACAGCTAGAATAAGTTGTGTTTTTGTATAATATTTCCCGACTTGTCCGGCTTAGTATGACAAACCAATTTTTTTTCCAAAATATTTTTTACCTCTTCGGATATTTTAGTTCGCATAATAATTTCTTCACCATTCAAAAGGATAAAATTATGGTTATTCTCAACTTTATCAAACAAGCTTTGTTGCTTGGTTTTTTTTAATCCAAGCCTCAGCGATTTTTAGAAGCGCTTTCATTTCTTCATTTGTGTGGCCGCTACCGATATGTTTGGCCAGTGTCATTTTGCGTTCGATGTAACTCGCAACTTGCACGGCCGTTGCTTTGGAAGAGGTTTTAGTTTTACGAATATGATACATGTGGTAGTATTTTACTACCACTAGTATGACAAAAAACTATTTTTACAAATTATCCCTTAGATTAGCGGAAATATTTTTTTGAAAAAATGAGGCGGACAAGTCGGGAAGAAAACACCAATAAAAAAAAGAAAAAAGAGAGATAATATTGGCATATTCATCTACCAATTTTGGTATCTCATATATCTTATCTCCTGTCTCTCCTAGATACACCTAAAACCTAAATACCTAGACTACTTAAATACTCCTTACCAAACCTCCTGGCCACCAATTCATCTCGCTAATATTCACAAAACTACTACTCGTCATATTAATCATACTGGCTGTTGCTCCGTTATATCCCAAAATACCTCGGGTCATCTCTTGAAAAATTATGTTGTCGAGATTTAGATTACCAGCAAACATTTCTATGCCGTACATATGCCAACTTTTTGGCGAATTTTTTGGTAAGGGAGTACTCCAGCCAATGGTGGTATTGGTGAGATTGAGTTGGCTGTTGGTGGATTTTAGGACTATGCCAGGGCGAGTAGAGTCTATCAGTTGACTGTTTTCAATAGTGGCGACAGACTGATTGTCTAAAGTTATCATGCCACTTCCCCCGCTGCCATTTGTTATGTTCAAATAGTTGGCAGAAAAAATTCCACCATCGACAATCATTTTTCCCCAACTTCCGCCATGGCCAGTAATATTGACTGGAGAATCCACTGTGCCATTTATATATAAAATGCCATAATTTTTGATACCTGTGCTGTTATGCAAGTATAATTGTGTACCAGCCGGAATGGTCAATTCACCAGAGTCTGTTATTTCTATCCCACTATATATGTATGACAAACTCGGATCAAGTGTCTGAACATCTTCAACCAAGAGAGCGTCATCAGACAAACCATTGAAAATATTGTTTGAAAAAATATTATTATTCAAAGTAGGATTGCTGTGTGATATATATAAAGGTCCATTTGGATTAGAAAAATTTTGGATTGTATTGTCCGTTACATTAGCATCAATTGTGAATTTGCTATTTGCCTCAGAAATATTTATTGCTGTATAGCCAGAATCAAAAATATTATTATTAAGATTGACTGTAGATGATTGGCCGTTTAGCACATCGATCCAGATGACAGAATTATAAAACGGCTCAGAATTATAGACGCTATTATACAAAAATTTGGAATTGCTAATATCTGCATTGCCAGAAGAAACTCGAAAAACTTGAGCTAATATTTTCAATCCATAAACCCAACCAGTTCCTTTTTTAAATGGGTGTCCTCCATATAAAAACTGAACGTTATCAATCTGCGCCGTGCCACCATCTTCTACTTCAATTCGTGACCAGTCTCCAGATGATGGAATATTAGGGTTAGACATGTTTTCAAAAACTGGTAAGTTCCAATCACCATATTGTGTATCTCTAGCTGAGGTAAAAACAATTGGCTCTTCTTCTGTGCCATTGGCTATAAGCCCACCAGTAATCCGTAAGTACGAACTAAGGTCAGTACCAATTAGCACCACCCCTGGATCAATTTGTAAAATTTTTCCATCGGGAATCTCTGTCTGATAATCAATCACATATGGACTGTATTCTTTCGTCAAGGTCAACTTGTTGTCTTGAAATAAATCAGCATAATAAAATGTCGGATTTTTGAGAAGCCAAAGTTGATTATTTTTTTTGCTTGGGCTACCAAAAAGCTCTCCACACTTATCTGTATCTCCAAATGCTGACAACTGTTTAGCAGTCTCCCAGTTGGAAGATGAACTACCAGGTAAAGTAGTAAAAATACGAGCCATTGGTTGGTGAAAATTATTATTTGGTCCAGCAATAGTTTCACCAGCTGGCCAACCGTTGTCAAAACTTGCCTCGTCAATAATATTTCCCTCTCCGTCTTTCAATATCAAACTTCCACCGTCATCTGGAATATCAATTGATTCAAAAAATTTGCCAATTTCAAGATTTTTCAAAGTCTTTATTGTTTTGCCAAGTTTTCTGGCTAACAAATAATAACCCTCATGTTCAATTTCTCCAGAAAGACTGATTGTCTTAATGCTTCCATTATTGAACACAACATCTAACGACCAGGCAGACAAATCTATATTTTCCGGTGAATTATTGTATAGTTCAACCCATTCATTTTTACTACAATCATTCGCCAGATTTTTGATCCCTGATGTTCCCATCCAGGCCACTTCATTTATTACGACGTCTTTTGGCCAATCAATAATATAAAAATTATCGTCTTCTCCACTCCAGTCAGAGACATTGCCGGCCAAATCCCGAGCTCTAACCCTAAAATCATACGTCTTTCCTTGTTCAACATCCATTTCTAAATCAGTGCTAGTGCTATTTGCCAAAATATCTATCCAATCTTCACCAATATTATATTCCAAATCATAATTATCTACATCTGTGTCATCGTCTGTACCAAACCAATTTATTTTTAATGTCGGAGTAACAAAATTAATTTGTTCAATATTTAAAATTGGGACAGTCGGAGAAACTGAATCAAGTATAATTTCGATACTGATGACAGGCGTCTTATCTCCTTTTTCATTTTGACCAAAAATTTCAAAGGTATTTGGCCCTTCCAACAGACTTGTCTCCTTTTGCCAAGTTGACGTGGTGTACACCAAACCTGACGTTTCCTCATTAATATACACTGCGACTGTACTCGAATTTTTGATACCAAAGATTGTTGTCGTGGCAATATTGGTAAGCCATGACATTGTGCTTGTGTCTGTAATACTAATTTCTGGTAATTCAATCTTGATTTCTTCCACTACTTCTTCAATTTTTTCCTTCGGTACAGATGGACTAGACGACCCTCCCCCACCACCACTCCCGCCATAAAAAAACGGCTGTATTATTTCTACCGCATCCCCAATTATGTCTCCTATCGAATCACCAATATCCTTGATGATGCTTTTAGTCTTCTCCACAAAAGTTTCTTCTTGTTTTTCTTCATAGATTTTTTCTCCTAAAACTCTTCCTTCCTCCACTTTATCTTCTTTCATCACTTCGTCAGCTGTTTTGACAATCTTTAGATCAAAAAATTGTTTACCGATTTTGGTAAACTGGCTACCAGATTGTCTGACAATCTGTAATTGAAAATTATATTCTCCAACATCAGTTGGCAAAGAAATGAGGAAAGAAAAAGCACCTGATTCGCCAGGCTTAATTTCAATTTGGTCGAGAAGTGCTGGTCTTTTTTGTGTCAACCAAGAAGTATGATAATACTGCGCATAAGTAGACACGCCACCAACAATATTGACTGAAAGTTCGTCTTTTTTCAAAGCCACGTTGCTGGCATTTTTTATTTCTACCACCACGTCTTGCTCTTTGCCGTCTTTATTAACTGTTATGGTTGACGGTGTGTTGACGATAGAGATGTCATAAATTTTTTCAGCTGGTTCCTCTTGGTTTTCCTCCTCTGTTACTTCTTTATTTATATCTTTTTCTTCCTCTGTCTTGGCATTTTTACTATCACCATCAAAAATATCTTTG
>PFOM01000042.1 GCA_002792535.1 Candidatus Peregrinibacteria bacterium CG_4_10_14_0_2_um_filter_38_24
GTCGAACCCCTGTCTACAGCTTGGAAGGCTATAGTAATAGCCGTTATACGACACCTGCTCATGACTTATTCGAAAGCAAAGAGAATTTACCCAAAACCAGAAGAAATTTCAAGTGAAAATTTATATAACTATCTCCACTTCCTCTTTCAATTTTGGCACATATACGTCTTTATAGCCATTTTCCTTCAATGAACTTGAAAATGCATCTAGCTGTTTTTGCTCGCCATGAACTAAAAATACTTTTTTCAATTGCTTAATCCTGCCGATGTAATCCAATAAATCACTTCTATCCGCATGTGCTGAGAAAGCATCCATGACATAAACCTCAGCTCCTACTTCGTATGTATCTCCAAAAATACTAACCTCGCCCGCACCTTCCACAAGTTTTCTTCCAAGTGTATTCTCAGCCTGATATCCGACAATCAAAATCACATTTTTCTTGTTTTCGATATTATTTTTCAAATGATGCAAAATCCTTCCATGCTCACACATTCCTGATGCCGCAATGATAATCATCGGCCCTCTTTTTTCATTAAGAGACTTCGATTCGTCGACACTTCTCGTATATTTCAATCTACCGAAACCAAAAGGATTTTCACCATTTTGCACGAATTCTTGCATGACCTCCTTTGAAAAACATTCGATGTGAGTTCTGAAAACCTCAGTCACATTTCCAGCCAGTGGACTATCCACATAAATTGGAATTTCAGGAATTTTTTTTTCTTTTGTCAAAATATTCAAATGGTAAACAATCTCCTGTGTACGCTCAAGCGCAAAAGCCGGGATAATTAATTTTCCTCCATTTTTACAAACACTATTTACAATTACGGCCAAATCATCCTTGATAGTCTGAATGGCTTTGTGAAGCCTGTTTCCATAAGTACATTCAGAAATCAAAACATCGGTCGGAGGAATAGGTTGTGGATTACGCAAAATCGGAAGTCCACGTCTTCCAAGATCTCCTGTGAAACAAAGTTTCAAATGTTTCTTTTTAACCTTATCGTAAAAAACCATATGAGTAAGCGCTGATCCAAGTATATGGCCGGCATCATAAAATGAAACTACCAAGCCATCTACCACGACAAAACTTTGTTCATATCCAATTCCTCTGAAGAGTTGCAAAACTTTCTCAGCATCCTTCGAAGTATAAAGAGGTTCTTTGATGTCCTCTTTTTTCAATTTCTTCTTTTTCTTCAAATATTCAATTTCACTTTCTTGTATAAAAGCGCTATCCATAAGCATGTAATTGCAAAGGTCGCGCGTCGCATGTGTGCAGTAAATCGGCCCATTGAACCCGTTTTTCACAAGGATAGGTAAATCTCCACTGTGATCGATATGCGCATGAGAAAGAATCACTGCATCAAGCTCTTTCGGGTCAAAACCAAGGTTCACATTTTTCGCATAAGTTTCCTTTCTTTTTCCCTGAAACATACCACAATCCAAAAGGATTTTTTTATTATTGAAAGTGATAAGATGTTTTGAACCCGTTACTTCTCCCGCCGCTCCGGCAAATAAAATTTTCATAAGATTTTTTTAAAATTTTCTTAAACTTTTCAACAAAAAAATTATATCATCAAAATTTTCACTCTCCAACCACAATCTTGAAATTTCCTATTTCAGCCTTGGTATCTTCGTCATAATTTCCGTAAGAAATAAATTTCTTAATCCATCTCTCACGCTCTTCCTCGGTCATCAGTCTGGACTGCGATTTTTCGCTTCGCATAGGGAAAAGATCGACCACGGTTTTTAGAGCATTCCCGTCATGAGAAAGGTCAATTCCTATCGCAAGTTCTTCTTGCGTATCATTTGACCAATATTGATCGAAAACAAAATTCCCTAAAGAATAAAAAATAATTTTCCCATTATATTCCTCAAAACTTTGAACAACATGGGGATGATGACCAATGACAAAATCCGCACCAGCATCAATAAAAGCGTGCCCGTAATTCACCTGTGTCTTATTTGGTTTATGACTGTATTCTATGCCCCAATGCACGGAAACTATCACATAATCGGCATTTTCTTTGGCATCTTGTATAAGCGCCACCGCGTTGTCTAAATCTAGCCGAGAAATCGCATCATTCAAACAAACAAATGCGACTTTTTCTCCATCCGTGAAAAATCCGCCTGAAGAAGCATCTTTCGAAACCCTCTCTCCGCCTTCCCCGTAATAAACACTTCCTTCTTCCTCTTCACTAGGATGTCCACACCAACCAAGCCCAACATTATTAAAAGCATCAATCGTGTTTTTGCGTCCATTCCAGCCCTGATCTATCGCATGATTATTTGCAATAGACAAAATATTAAAACCATATCCTTTCAAGAAATTTACGACATCTTCATTAAAAGAAAAAATCATGGAAGTCCCGCCGCTCGTCCCTTTGCCATTTATCGGGCCTTCAAAATTTCCAAAAACAAAATCGGTATTTCCAAAAAACCATTCACTATCTTTTTCAGGTTTTATTTTTTCAAAGACATAGTTCATTCCATATTTTTCCATCAATGTCCTGACATATCTTCCAAGCATTATGTCTCCAAACGCAAGCGTGCGAAGATGCTCATCAGAATCAGGTTTTTCAATCTTCTCCGGAACACCCTCCGGAACACCCTCCGGAACACCCTCCTCGGAAACAACATCGACTTTTTTCTCAATAACAACTTCAGGCATGGATTTTGAGGCTTTCATGACATCATTCGCCAAATCCCCTCCGGAAAATAAATCAAAAACAACAAACCCACAAACTACAAAAACAACTAATTTTAAAATTTTATTGAGCAAAAAACGTTGAGTTAAACGTTTAGAAGTTTATCGAGTTCTCCTTGTGAATCAAGCGCTTTCAAATCATCGCCACTGCCGATGTGCGTGCCGTTTATGAAAATCTGAGGAGTGTCTGTGCGACCTGATTTTATCTCCATTTCCTGCGCCAAAGCACTGTCGTCGTCAATCAAGAATTCTGTGTATTCCACGCCTTTCCCCTCGAGCATTTCTTTTGTCTCTTTTGAAAAAGGACAGTAAGATCTTGTATAAAGTACTACGTTTGCCATATGAATTTTATTAAAAAGTTCTTGAAAATATTATATCAAAATTTTTTCGATAATGACACATATGCTTTTCTATAGTAGAATTTTGCCATGCAAAAACACAAAATAGACATTTATACTGATGGGAGTTGTATAGGAAATCCGGGCCCAGGCGGCTGGGGAGTGATAATTTTGACTGAAGACAGGGAAGTGCAGATAAAAGGCGGAGAACTCGACACGACAAACAATCGCATGGAAATGAGTGCAATAATAAATGCACTTAGATGGCTGAAGAATGAGGCAAGTATAGACGAAACAAATACAAAAGATTTTTTGATAAAACTTCACAGCGACTCAAATCTTCTCATCCAAACTCTATTACAAGGATGGAAGAAAAAGGCCAATAAAGATCTTTGGGCGGAGCTCGACGCCCTTCACGCGCCACTAAAAATCGAATGGATATGGGTAAAAGCCCACGCCACGAATAAATACAACAATCTCGTGGATGAAATAGCTTTAGGGGAGGCTATTAAGCAGAAAAGGATATAGGCGTGCGCATTCCATCATATTTTTATGTTCCCGCAACCATGTTTCACCGCATCTGCAAGCCAAAATATCGAGTTTTATTACACGTCACATTTTAAGAAATAGCTACTCGACAAAGTTGAGTTTTTGGCTTGTACCTGCTAATATTCAGGCACAAAACATCTTTAAAAACACTCCTATGAATCATCAAAAAAATACAAATTTTCAGATGGTCGAGCAAAACACCACACGCAAAAATCCCGAATCCACAAAAATCGTCGCACTTTCTGCAAGGCCATGCGGCAGAGAAGACGGCATATCCTCAAACCCCGATTTATTGAGCAATAAAAATCTTCATTCGTCAAATCCCGTACTAATGCCCGACGAAAATCTCTATGCCCTCTGCAAATCGTACGGCGAACGAGCGCGAATCTGGCGGCAAAGATTCGCGGGACTTTTGCCGGAAGTTTTCAAACGCGGATTATATGAGAAGAAAGGCTTTTTTTCGATTTTTGAATTCGCAAAAAAACTTGCCGGGATGAGCGAAGAACAAGTGCGACTTGTACTAAATCTTGAAAAAAGATTTGAGCAAACGCCGGCCCTGAAAACCTTACTCACAAGCGGAAAAGTGCGCATCAACAAACTCGCGAGAATCGTCTCGATCGCAAAACCTGAAAACGAAATATTTTTGGCGACCCAAGTACAATTTCTTTCAAAAAATGCAGTAGAGACTTTGGTAAGAGATGAAAAATTTGCGATGGAAAATGCAGAAAATTTTAGTAACACTATGGTGAATTTTGAAAAGCAAAAAGGCCTCGATATAAATGCATTACTGAAAGAATTTCTGCAAAAACGAGAAGAAGAAATCATGAAAAGAAAAAATAAAATTGTGGAAGAGATGGCGCAAAAACAAGAGCAAAAGAGAAATGAAGTTCGCGGAAAAAAGAAAGAACTTGCGCAGAAAAAATCTCCTTCGCGCCACATTCCAATCGCGGTAAAAAGAATCCTCCACCTTGAATACGGCACAAAATGCTCCATAAAAAAACCCACATAAGCTCGCACACAACGCGGATATCTTTTGTCGAGAAATAAGACGATGGCAAAATAAACCGTATGCCTTACGAAGTCTAGCCTAGTCTCTCTCTCAGAGCTTCCTTTCCTTGGAATCCGATTGCTTTGTCTACGACTTTTCCATCTTTGAAGAAAAGAAGAGTTGGGATGCTTTGTACTCCGAATTGTTCAGCCAATTCAGGACTTTCATCTATATCGCATTTTCCGATTTTCCAAGTACCCTCATATTCTTTTGCAAGTTCTTCGATAACAGGCCCCATCATCTTGCAAGGACCGCACCATTGTGCGAAAAAATCTACCAATACAGGTTTGTCAGATTTGACGACCTCTTCTTCGAAGTTATCTTTTGTAAAGTGCATTTCAGCCATAAGAATTTGATTTAAAAAATTTTCTTTGCCAGTAAATTCTACCCAAAAATTATTCAGATGGCAACATAGCATTTTTGAAAATCTCATCCAACTTCGTTTTCCACTCATTTTTATCCGACGAGGAAATTTTTCCGACATAAGATTTTCTCAAGATCCTCAAAAATGGCAATTTTCGGATGGCATACTGATAAGGAGAATGCCTTAGTTCACGTTTATCTTTGTAGCAAGGGTCTTTGGTGAAATTCAATGTCACGAGTGCCTCATCAACTTCACGAATCTTATCCTCGGTCTTTTCAGCGGCATTTCCTTGCTCCATTATTATCTTGAAAAAGTACATTTCATGTTGGTGGTTCTGGTCCTTAGCTCCACCTTCTTGCCACCTTGGCAAAATCGAAAATCCAACGATATTCTTTGAAGGCACCGCAAACATCACCCATCTTATATAGCTACCTTTTACGGCATCATCTCTGGCAATTCCATAAAAAATTTCATGCTCATTTGTGAGCTCGCGAAGAGGTTTCACATTTTCTGCAAATTTTTCATCTTCGAAAATAAATTTATCAACTGCAACGGCAAGATCTTTATCCATTTTTTGCAAATCTTTTAGAGAAACGGCCTTTCCGCCTTTCATTTTGTATCCGAGTTTTAGCAGAGTGGCAGCGTGAAATTCCGGAAACGCTCTTTTTAAAATATCATTTACAAGGGTTTCGTACATTCCGCCAAGAAGTTCATTCATTTTTTCCTGAAAAAATTCAAAATCATTCCCGAGCCCTGAGAAAAACATATTTGTTCCGTCATCCATCACAATCTTCAAATTATATTCCATCTCATCAAACTCATGATAATTCACAAAATCATAATGAATGGAAAACGCGTCGGAAGTCTCAGGTACGACAATAAGGCTTCTTTCATAAAGCCTTAATTTCGCATCACCTTTACTTATAAGTTTGCCGAATTTGCTTAGTCTTTGATAATCGCCTTCGTATTCCGCGCGAAGTTTTCCGCCTTTCATGAAAAGCGCATCCATCAAAAATTCATTTCTAGCCTTGTATATGTCGATAAGCATCTGGTCAAAAAGCGTTCCGGAGTCGGAAATTGAATATTTTTCCTTATTAAAAGTGATAAACAAAATTTTATCATCATTGAAATAAAACTCCTTGATCTCCGAAAAATTGATAAGCTCACCTTTGTCTTGCGCGCCCTTTCCCTTAAGCCTAAACCCTTTGCCGTAAATGATAATTTCACCTTCTTTGTCTATTAGAACTTTGCTGGAGAAATTTGATTTTTGATACCGAACATTATAGGAAACTTCCATAAATTATAGTAAAGATTAAATTAAAGATTTTTCTGCCCAAATGAAAATAAAACTTATAATAAGCGGGCAGAATATAGCCCAACAAAGGCCTTTTGTAAAGTAATTTTTTGACCTACTAAAACGTTTATAAAAATGGTATAATTACAAAACAACAAAATAATAAAATTTTACGTAAAAATGGACAAAAAGATATTTAGTATTTTGACGGCAATATTCGGGATTTTGGTGTTTGGATTTTTTACATTTTCAAATTCACAAAATGCAGTTTCAGGGCAAACAAAAGCCCTAACGGTATCAAGCGAAAGAGAAATAACTATAGACTCGCAAAAACTCGCATATTCATCTTTACTCATCGCGCCATACAAAACGGTGGATGTTTTTCTTTCGGACGTAATGGATCCGGGTTTTGAATTCACATCGGCCGGAGGTTCATGGTCTGCGACTGTTCCAAACGGAACAAACATGGAAGTGCAGTTGAAATTTTTTGAAAAAGGAAAATGGAGCGATTGGTTCGGTTCGGACGAGGAAGAAGAATCCATGGGGACATACGAATCGGGAAAAGACACGAAATTTTACACGACAGCCTCTTCAAACGGTTCCACGAAATTTCAATACAGATTTCTGATGTATGGAGATGGAGTTTCCAGTCCTGTAATAAAAAATCCGGATTGGACATTCATAAAATCCTCAGATGAAGTTGTAATCCCATCGCCACCGGAAGCACAATTAGCCGCAAGCGCCTCGGAAAATATAGACGTAATCTCGAGAAAAAATTGGGGTGCGGACGAATCATATAGGTACTTAAAGGACAATAGTGAAGATCCGGTCTTGGCGGAACTGGACAGTGATTATTTGGAAAAATACAAAGACGAACTCGCTTATTCGAAAGTTCTCACGGAAGATAGCAAAGGCAACAAATACAAATGGCCCCTACAATATCCAAAACAAGTAAAGAAATTTGTAATTCACCACACCGCGACTACAGGAAATCTGGATAATCCGGCACAAGCGATGCGTGATATTTATTATTACCATGCCATTACTCGCTCATGGGGGGACATCGGATATAACTACTTGATGGACCAATCCGGCAAAGTTTATGAAGGCAGAGTCGGAGGAGAAGGAGTGATCGGAGCACACGCGGGAGGCGCAAACAACGGTTCCATAGGAATCGCGGTTTTGGGAAATTACGAAGACAATACTGTTCCGGAAAAAGTGATAAACACACTTGGCAAATTTATCGCACAGAAGGCAAAAATTCACAATATAGATATAATAGGAAAATCTACATTCCGGGGGGAAAACAGTTTCAATATTTTAGGACATAGCGACGTAAAAAGTACGGATTGTCCTGGAGTTTACTTGTACGAAAAATTGCCGATTATTCGCACATTGGCGGGCAAAGCGATGCATCAACAAAAAGAAAGATTCGTGAAAGATTACGACTACGAAGACAAATCCGAGACATATTATATGGAAATGAATCCTGATAAAACCGCAGAAGTAACAATGAAACTCGAAAATATCGGAACAAAAGAATGGGATGCAAATACATTTATAGTTGTTGATCAAAATTCGGAATTTGATGGAATGATTTCATTTCCGACAAAAAACAAAGATGTTTTGGCGAAACTTCAAGAAAGTAAAGTCTCTTCCGGAGGCACAGGAACATTCAAATTTTCGATAAAGTCATACAAAAAAGGAGGAGTGGTAAATATGAAAATCACAATCCTTTTCAATGGCTCAAAAAAGAGTCTTGATTACGTTACAATTCCTATTTCAGTAAATCAGGCAAACTTCAAATATACGCTTGTAAGCTCGTCTTTCCCAAATGAAACAATGGAAAAAGGCGAGACATTTTCTGCGACCGTAAAACTTCAAAATACAGGAAATACAATATGGCGAAATTCCGGAGAAAATACAGTTTTACTGGGTGCGGATCACGAAAGAGATAGAACATCATTAATAGTTTCGCCGCCATCCACAAGAATGGGATATTTGCAGGAATCGGAAGTGAATCCGGGAGAAACCGGCACATTTATTATAAACATAAAAGCTCCGGACAAAGCGGGGTATTTCAAAGAATATTTCACTCCGGTAGTTGAGGCGGTCACATGGATGAAAGACAGCGGAATGTATTTTGAGACAACAGTGCTTGGAGGGGATTATGCTGCCGAATTGATAGGGTCTTCATACCCTGCGGAATGGAAACAAGCCAGCAAAAATACAGTCGAAATGACGATAAGAAATCTTGGACGAAAAACGTGGACCAAGACCAACCTTAAGTTGGATTTTGTGAAATCAAAAAATCTAAAAATATCAAATATTACGCTTTCTTCCGACGAAGTGAAATCAGGAGGAATAGCAAAAGTTTCATTCACGACGGAAGTTTCATCGACTGAACTTCCAGGAAGAAAAATAATGCTGGTAAAACCAAAAGTGGACGGAAATCTAATTTTAGAAAAATCAACTTATGTGAAATACAAAGTGGTTAAAAGTAAGGCTGTCTCAGCAAAATCAATCGACAAAACTTCTACGAATTCCACAAAAACCTCCGCAGATTCTCGCATCAAAACAGGAAGCGACACGGAAAAAGATATTAGAATAAAATTAAGTTTTTCTGGAAATCCTGTGATAAGCGCAAACGGTTCATTCGAAATATATAATGGAAATTCTTTGGTAGCGACACTAAGCTCAGGAGAAACCGCAGAAGTTTCAAAGTCAGACAAAAAATACAAAATAACAACTGCATCAAATACTTATTATCAAGATTCGTATGTCAGATTTAAGCCTAAGAATGCGGCGATTTTGAGGATTGATAATTTTGAACATAGCCCTGATTGGAACAAAGATTTAAACGACAATGAATACAGGGGAATACTCGAAGTTCGTGAGGTCGACGGAACTTTAACGGTGATAAACGAACTTCCATTAGAAAATTATTTGAAAGGACTTGGTGAAGTTTCAAATTCCGAAGTCACTGAAAAAATAAAATCAGTAATGATTGCGGCGCGAAGTTATGCGCTTTTCTACATTGAAAAAGATCAGAAATTCAAAGGCAAACCATATAATCTCGATGATGATCCGAATGTTAGCCAAAAATATTTGGGATACGGAATGGAAAAACGTTCTCCAAATGTTTCCAAAGCAGTCGACGCGACAAAAGGCCAAGTGATAACATTAAATGGTGATTTAGTGAAAACTCCATACTTCAATCAAACCGACGGCACATACACAAAAAGCGCAAAGTCAGTTTGGAATTGGGACGCCTCATATCTTGTAAGCGTTAGCGATTCATATTGCAAAGGAGATGCATTCTCGGGCCACGGCGTGGGCTTGAGTGGCTGTGGCGCTAAAGGAATGGCGGATGCCGGATTCAATTATGTAGATATTCTCCTTCATTATTACACGGGCGTCGAAGTGACGGACATGTACTAAAAGAAATTAGAAGGATTCTTGTGTCGTAGTGAAATGACCTATCCTACAATTGCTCAAGCTAAAATCACTTTCAACGTTCGAAAGCTTACAATCTATAAAATCACAATTGCCAAAACTAACTCCAACCAAAGTTAAATCCTTAAATAAAACTCTATCAAAAGTACAATTTATAAAAGATCCGCTGGCATAATCTCCGCCTCGTAATTCAAAGTCTACAAATCTTTTATTAACAAAATCCAAATCCATCAAATCCTCATTCCTGCAAAATTCAAATTTACCAGTCAGGACATCATTAGTTTCGATAAATTTTATAAAAGCATCTACGTCCATAAAATAAATTTAAAAATTTCTTAAAATATATCATCTATCGAAAATGGCATAAATAAAAGGTAAACACTTCCTCTTGACATAGGGGGGGGTAATATTGCTATACATAAAAAGCTCATTGACAGATTCAGTCGGCACACACAGGAGGCAACCATGGGATCAACAAATTCTTCAGCGCATCTTTCGCGATAATACGCAGGAAAATTAACGCTAATCTGGCGCATTTTTTCATTCTCTCTCTTTCTGTCTTCCCTATGTTACCTTCGCGCATTTCGCAATAATCCTTCCTGAATGCAACCCATTTTCTCCGCATCTGCAAGCCAAAAACTCGAGTTTTACTACGCATCACATTTTAAGAATTCGCTACTCGGAAAAGTTGAAATTTTGGCTTGGGTCTGCTAATATTCGGGCGCAAATCATCTTCTAAAACTTCACATTATGAACAATCAAAACAACACAAGCACTACTACGACTGGACAAAATATTGTATCATCAAAAATGGGCATAATCAGCGACGAAAACCTCTACAATATTTGTAAAACCTACGGCGGGAATGCACGCATTTGGCGACAAAGATTCGCGGGACTGCTCCCTGAAGTTTTCAAACGCAAATTATACGAGAAGAAAGGCTTTATTTCGATTTTCGAATTTGCAAAAAAGTTAGCTGGAATGAGCGAAGAACAAGTCAGACTTGTTTTGAATTTGGAAAAAAGATTTGAGAGAACACCAGCTTTGAAATCACTTTTGATCGACGGAAAAGTGAGTATAAATAAACTTTCCAGGATTGTCTCGATCGCAAAACCTGAAAATGAAATATTTTTGGTGAATCAAGTCCAAATGCTATCAAAAAGTGCAGTCGAAACTTTGGTGAGAGATGAGAAGTTTGCGGAGAAAAATTCTGAAAATTTCGGAGCAATAACAATGGATTTTGAAAAGCAAAATGGCTTGTGGGAGAGCTTTTTCGGCACAAAAGTTCTCCCACAAGCAGATGCGTTTTGACACAAAAAATACAAAAAGCAATGAGGCAAAAAACGACACGAAAATGACATCAAAAACTCTAAATCTTTCCGAAGAAGTCGAGCAAGAACTTTTAGAACTTCAGCAAAAAGGTATAGACATAAACACGCTTCTAAAAGAATTTCTCCAAAAACGTGAAGAAGAAATTGCGCAGAAGAAAGAGGAAATAAGTCGGGAAATTTCAGAAAGAGAAATGAAAAAAGAACAAGAAAAACAAGCAGAAAATCCTACACGAAATCCTCAAATCAACAATGTGAAAATCCCTATCACGAGCCCTTCCCGCCATACCCCAATCTCTATAAAAAGAATTCTCTACGCAGAACGCGGCACAAAATGTTCCATAAAAACCTGCAAAAAACCGTCCGAACAAATTCATCACATCCGAAGATTTTCCGCTATACGAAGCAACGATCCGCGCTATCTCGCGCCACTTTGCAAAGAACACCACGAACTGGCGCACAGCGCAGACATCGCTTACCAAGAAATACGGCAGAAAAGAATGATGATTTGGTGAAATTAAGTAGATAATAAGCAAAAGACGCTCAGCCCTTTTTGCTCTATACACTCATTTTTTCGCTTAATTCAAATTGCTCAAACTCTCCAAATCGTGTATAAGAAAGCCATGATTACGTTGGCTATAAATACATCTTCTCCGAAAACTGCGATTGCATTATTAAAAGAGCATGACGGAAAATTCAAACTTTTAGACGAAGCGTCATGGAAAAGTAAAAATGATGAAGCGGAAAATCTTCTACCGAATATCCAAAAACTTCTCAAAAAAAACAAGAAAACTTTTGCAGATATAAAAAATTTAATTGTTGTAAAAGGCCCGGGATCTTTCACGGGACTTCGCATCGGAGTCGCGACGGCAAATGTAATCGCATACTTGAATTCATCGCATCTGTACTGCCTTACGGCGTTTGATTGTTACTGGAAAATGCTTGGCGAAAAACCAAAAGATATGGCGCTTTTGCTGTATGCAGGATCAGGCGGAGTTTACGTAAATGGTGAACTCGTGAATTTACCGGATTTGAAAAAATATCTCTCAGAAAAAAAGATAAAAGAATTTTTCGGAAACATTTCAAAGGATCAAAAAAAACATGTGACGCACTTGAAATCCAAAACCCTAAGAAAAAGTTTCGGCAAAGTTTTGGAAAAATTCGAATTGAAAGATTTGGAAAAAGCGCAGATAGTAGAGCCAATGTACATAAAAGGGCCGGGAATAACACCAAAGAAAAAATGCTATATATAGTCTCAACACCGATAGGAAATCTCGAAGATATCACACTTCGTGCAATAAGAACGCTAAAAGAAGTGGATCTAATAGCGGCGGAAGACACGCGCCACAGCAGAATTTTGTTGGACAAATATGAAATTTCAAAACCAATAACGAGTTATCATTCGTACACTGATGACAGAAAATTAGAACAAATTATTAGCGTTTTAAAAGAAGGAAAATCGGTCGCGGTAATCTCCGACGCGGGCACTCCGGGAGTCTCAGATCCGGCTTACACACTTATAAAAAGAGCTATCGAAGAAGGTATACAAATCTGTCCGATTCCGGGCGCATCGAGTCTACTTTCCGCACTTGTAATGAGCGGAATGAAGATGAATCAGTTTATATATCTTGGATTTTTGCCGCTAAAAAAAGGCCGCCAAACTTTACTGAAATCGTTGGCGGACGAGGAGAGGACAATGATTATTTTTGAAGCTCCACACAGAATCGAAAGAACATTAAAAGATTTGAAAGAATATCTTGGCGACAGGCAAATCGCGGTGTGTCGCGAAATCACAAAAATCTTTGAAGAATCTCTTCGCGGAAAAATTTCCGAAATGATAACTCATTTCGAAAAAACAAAACCAAGAGGGGAATTCGTTTTAGTGCTAGGGGACAGCCTGGAGGCTTAATTGTTCAGGCAATGAATCTATCATATCTTTAAGCCAGTTTTTCGAAGCGGCATCTTTTAATTCCACGACAGGAGGATATGAATCTATTCGAGTTGTCACGCCGGCGGCAACAGTGGTTTGCAAAGTGATGTCAGGAAAAGCCCCCGGATAATTTTTTGCCGCAGGGGAAGCAAGCCCCATGGTTATTACTATCGTTACGGAAGGTTGTCCCTTCATATCGGCTTCAGCATAAGCTTTGTAAGGATCTTCAAGAGGATGGATTATGAATTGTACATCCTTGACGGTTGCAAAAAGCGGAGTAATCGGGACGAAAGTTGAGGAGTTAGCACTCCCTTCAAAAGCACTGGTCAAATCAGTAGACCAAGGTGTCACAAAATCAGCATCTTTTACTATCATTTTGAAAGGACTCAGTTTAGCGATTATACTGGACTCATTGTAGCATTTGTATCCATCCGCACAAGAAAAAATATCCATGACTCCATTTTGATCATAGTCTTTGCCGTTCATTACGACTTTCCCAAGCGCATAATCGCTCTCTCCACCTTCAACATTTCTTATCAATTTTTTAGCAATCATAGTTTTTCTCGTCCCTGTTTTATCAAGAATGAAAAGCTTGTCGACGTTCACGCTTCCACCAGTGATTTGATTGCATACTCCTCGGTTTCCATTTTTTTTATCACAAAACGCATTTGCGTCATTAGGGTCTCCAGTAAACGGATTTTGTCCCGTATTCAAGTCTACCGAAAGATTGTAAACGACTTCACATTCTTTCCCGTTTTGAGGGGTCGGGAAAGAACATTCCGCCCCTAAATCCTCCGGATTATTCGTAGCAGCACCGTCCAAACTTCTTCCCGGATCATAAAACCTGCTTCCGTAAACCCCATTATAGAAACCATAGAACGCACTAGTCGAGACTCCTGATTTACAGTTATTTTGTAGCACGCAAACGGAATAATATTCATCATAATCAATCGTGCCATTTTGAATTTCGGAAGAAATTTGTTGAAGGATTATTCTCATTTCAGACGCCAAAGTATTTTGAATACTTGTCTTTTTTTCGAGCTGAACATCGCTCACCAAAATATCTCCGGCAACGACAACAGCAATCGCAAAAAGGCTTGAAGCAATGAGCACTTCAACCAATGTTACACCACGATTTTTTAAAATTTGTTTTAAACTTTTTAGCACAGAATGATTATAAAAGATTTTGATTGGAAAAGAAAAGAGAAATCTTTCTTTCCTTTTAACCAAAACCTATGCTAATATTTTGGAGGCATGAGAGTTAACAAAAAATGGCTTATGCGCGGCAAAAAACCCCACTCCGGCAAGTTGAATAAAATCCTTTATGGTTTTTATGCGCCAAAGCAATTGCGGATAGAAAAGGATTCATAATCATAATCGGTTTGAGCATCG
>PFOM01000043.1 GCA_002792535.1 Candidatus Peregrinibacteria bacterium CG_4_10_14_0_2_um_filter_38_24
CATCCTCTATGCCGAATACGGTACAAAATGTTCAGTAAAAACCTGCCAAAAACCGTCCGAACAAATCCACCACACGCAAAGATTTTCCGCAGTACCAAGCCACGATCCTCGTTACCTCGCCCCGCTTTGCAAAGCCCACCACGAGCTTATGCACTCTATGGATATTGACTACATAGAAATTCGAAAAAGGGCATGCTAAAGCCCACCACGAACCGACGAGCTCCATGAATCTCGACTACATAGAAATTCGAAAAAGGGCATGCTAAAGCCCACCACGAACCGACGAGCTCCATGAATCTCGACTACATAGAAATCCGAAAAAAAGTATGCTAAAGCAATACCTTAAGCCCCGACTTCGCTTATCGCGAAATACGAAATAGCATTTTTCACCCCCACCCCAGCACCCACCCCAGCATTAAAAAACCTTACATTCTTCCCCAAAGTGTTTAAGGAGCCCATGATTAGTTGACTTTTTTGCCATACAATGCTTTAATAGCAGGCCTATGTGTTTTAGAAATATCTTACAAAGACAGGATGACAAATGAAAACGGAAATCATAGCCAGATAGTTGTAAAAACGGCAACCGATGGAGTCGTAGGCAAGCTTAAAGAAGCGACAGATGTCGTTACTTCTCGCATGGGTACCGAAATCTCAAAAGTTATAGATGCGACCAGAATGATAGGACGAAGATTAATAATTGGAGCAATAGACACAATAGACACATTTGCCGATAGACCGGAAGACCAACATCAAACACCAACGGAATCCGTTCTTCAACTAGGAGCGAGGACGGCAAGAGGAGGAATAGCTCTTGCCAAAAAAGCGAGAATTATAGATGAAGTAAATATTCAAAAACTTCCAAGATTGCTTGAGGACGACGCAAAAGATTTATTATTCAAAGCCCACATAGTAGATATTTTAACTTCAAGATTTGGAACGATGTCGAGTTTTCAGGATTTGATCGCTTTTATTTCAAATATAACTTTCAGCAAAGGAATTCCGGCAGAAAAACTTACAAGATTTTTTGAATCTGAAAGGATAGTAAAATTACTATTACAAAAAGTTTTCGATGAGGAGTCTTCATTATACAGATCCCCAAATCTACTCGCTTTTGCGGGATCAACCATGGGGATTGCATCAAAAGTGCTACGAGCAAGGGGAGAAAAGAGAGAAAAGAAAAAAACAGACGAAAAAACAAGAGCAGAACTTGATAAAAAATTAAATAAATTCAAAGCAAATTATAGGCCCGAAAGCAAATACACAATTTCAGAATTTATAAAAAGACTAAAGGAAAAATATTCGGAATATGATTTATGCCCATGGCTGGGATCACGAATGTCATTCTTTATAGAAATGTTAAGAGGTTACAAATTAGAAACGATGGATGGAAACCAATTTACAAGAATTACGGGGATAAAGCACATTAAAAATATGGTAAATGGTGCTTATGTAGGCAGAACAAAAAACCACAATTTACATGAAGA
The DNA here is from genome assembly GCA_002792535.1 of Candidatus Peregrinibacteria bacterium CG_4_10_14_0_2_um_filter_38_24. Classification (GTDB taxonomy): domain Bacteria; phylum Patescibacteriota; class Gracilibacteria; order UBA1369; family LOWO2-01-FULL-3; genus UM-FILTER-38-24. Next base: position 1,485 of record PFOM01000043.1, read on the forward strand.
ATTCATAAGAACTAATCTAGTTAAATTCTTCCATGTTTTAACTCGGGAACAAATACCATGTTTCCTTATTGAGATTGAAGAATTAAGTCATTTTTTTAAGCAACTGGAAAAAATAAGAACCAGAGAATCGGGAGAAGGGAAAATGATAGATTTGATAAAGAGAATTTGTATAGAAGAAATACAGGGATGCGAAGACATGTCAAAAGGAATAACCCTGCTGATACACAAAGACATGATAGCGGAAGTGGTGACTATATCAGATTCAAAAGATATCCCGGGGAAAATGGCGGAAATAATAGATGAAGCTATAAAAGTAAGTTCTCCACATATAAATACAACAAATTTATTGGTAAATCCGGATGGGATTCCTGAGCGTATAGCAAGCGAATACGACAGAATCTTTGACAAAGAAGGACAAATAACTCAAAGAAAATATCATGCAATGTTAAGAAGTATCTTCGAATATGCAGATGCGGATCAGCAAAAAGTAGAAAGACTCAATGCCATAAAGAAACGTATTAATGCAATATTTAGTAAAGTAAACGAACTTTTGGTGGACGCGTCTATCGACACGGGCATAAAAATGCCACAAGAAGTAGAGGATATCCTCAAAATAAACGAATATTCGGAGCTAGTAAAAATAGCGTGTACGGAAAAAAATAAAAGAAAAAGATATGCCGCGAGACTGAAAATAGAGCTTACATGGCTTACGTACAGAGGTTCATACATGCCACGATTTGCCTTTGTAGAAAGTGATTCAAGAAAAGTAAAAGCAAAAATGGAAGCGACCACGGAAGACATCCAAGTTGATAAGGATGAGCCCGTTGAAGTAATAAAATTCATAGACAACAAATCCGGAGACCCGGAAGTAATAGGCGAAGCACCGGCCACTGAAGGAAAAGTAGTCAAAGAAGGCATAGTTGATATAGGAGAATTAAAACTGATCCCAGCAAAATTCGCAGGACAGAATTGTTATCTTTTGCATAATGGGGACAATAACTCCGAGAGGGGATACATCAATCCAAAGACTCTTAGAAGTATGGTAATAAATAGAATCAGGGAAAGAAGTATCTCTTTCGAGGAGATTCAAGACATGATAAGAATGACATTTGTTGTGGACAACATGGAAGAACTAAAGGCTCTTAAGGAAAGCATAAACACAAGCCATGCAAGTTTGGGAAGACTTGTAGAGGTAGAAGATACATATCTTGAATCTTCTGAAAATGGCACGCACGGTATTGACTATAACGGAAGCAAATCTAAAAAATACAGAACCCTAAAATATGTTTCATACGTTCCTATTTCCGGAGAAGATCAGATCTATGTCGTACAGTTTGAGATAAGGGTATTACTTTTGGAAGACGCTATTAAAGAAAAGAGCAGACATCATGAAATAGGGCATAAAGCTTACGAAAAGAGGCGTATTCTAGCCTGCATTCCGATTCTTATGCCAAAAGAAATATTTCCTGAATTATACGAAGAAGAAAAAGATCCTGACGACATTTTTGAAGAAGTGGTGACAAGAGTTAGGCAAACTTTGTCTAGTACGGCTTCTTCAGAGTCTGAAGAGCCAAAAACTCTTCCGGAGCCATCACTTCCTGCTTTTTTGTAGCATAGTCTCTGACTGTCAAATTTTTATCAGCGACTTCTTTTTCACCGACTACAATCATGTAAGGAACTTTGCTCATTTCCGCATTTCTGATTTTCTTTCCAAGAGTTTCATTCGAAGAATCAACTTCGGACCTTAATCCTGAATCAAAAAGCATCTTATTTACCTCATTTGCATAATCGTTGAACTTCTCTGAAACAGGCAAAAGAACAACCTGAACAGGCGCAAGCCACACAGGGAATGCACCAGCATAGTGTTCAATCAATATTGCCATAAATCTCTCAAGTGAGCCAAGAAGTGCCCTATGTACAACTACAGGAGTGTGAGATTTTCCATCACTTCCTTCAAATTCCAATTCAAACCGTAGAGGCATTTGGAAATCCACTTGAACGGTCGCGCATTGCCACTCACGCTTCAAAGAATCTTTGATTCTGAAATCAATTTTCGGCCCGTAAAAAGCACCATCACCTTCATTTATTGTGAAAGGAATTTTGGCTTTCTTCAATGCTTTTTCAAGCGCTCCCTCAGCTGTAGCCCATTGTTCTTCACTTCCCATGGATTTTTCAGGTTTTGTTGAAAGGCAAACTTCATAAGTGAAATCAAAAATCTCCTCATAAATATATTTTGCAAAATCTATACATCTCAAAATTTCATCTTCAAGCTGTTCATGCGCTACAAATATATGTGAATCATCCATGCAGAATTTTCGAACTCTTGTCATTCCGCCCAACGCTCCTCGAATTTCATTTCTGTGTAACATCGCAAAATCCGCTATTCTAAGCGGCAAATCACGATAGCTGTGTGTCTCCATTTTGTAAATCAACATATGTGAAGGACAGTTCATAGGCTTTAGTGAAGCCTCCTTGTCATCCATATTTACCTGAAACATATTTTCTTTGTAATGTTCCCAGTGTCCGCTTTTTTCCCAAAGAGCCTTGTCGTAAACAAGCGGAGTAATAACCTCTTTGTAATCCCTTTTTCGATATTCGCTTCTCAAAAAATTCAAAAGTTCATTGAAAATGATCGCTCCTTTTGGAAGGAAAAACACGGACCCAGGAGAAATATCATGAAATTGGAAAAGCCCAAGTGCAGTCCCAAGTCTTCTATGGTCGCGTTTTTTGGCTTCCTCAAGCTGTTTCAGGTGTTCATCCAGTTCTTCTCTAGTCTCAAAACACGTTCCGTAAATTCTTTGAAGCATTGGATTTTTCTCATCACCTTTCCAATATGCTCCGGCAATTTTCATTAGTTTAAATGCACCGATTTGCCCTGTCTGATCGACATGAGGACCACGACAAAGATCTACAAACATAGCCTTCCCGTCATTTGGCATTACATTTTCATAAAAAGAAATTGCCTCACCACTGTCTTTCAACCCCTCAACAAGTTCAACCTTGTAGTTTTGGCCTACAGCCTTCAAAAACTCGATAGCCTTGTCGGCAGGTTCTTCTTTTTTGATGAACTTTTGATTCTGTTTTACGATATTTTTCATCTCTTTTTCTAGAAGAACAAGATCCTCCGGAATCAAAGTTCTTGGCAAATCAAAATCATAATAAAATCCATTTTCGATAGTGGGCCCTATAGCAAGCTTGGCTTCGGGAAATATTCGTAGGACTGCTTGAGCCAAAACATGCGAGCATGAGTGCCTCATAGCATCGATGTCGACTTTTTTCTCAACTTTAGACATAATACATTGTGTTACTTAAATTAACGCTGGTGGAAATATAGAATGAAAATCACAAAACTTCAATTTGAAAATTTCAGGAACTACGAAAACTATTCGTATGTTTTTCCAAGCGACAAAAATTTGATAGTGCTGACAGGAGAAAACGGGAAAGGAAAAACAAATTTTCTGGAAGGCATTTATATGCTTTCCCTAGGCCGTTCTTTCAGGAATTCAAAACTCGAAAGTCTTGTGAAATGGGAATGCCCACACATGAGATGTACCGGAGAAATCGAAGATGACGAAAACGAAAAACATATATTGGAAGTTTTTTATTCCTCTTCGCCGAAAAGAAAAAATCTCAAAAAGAATGATGTAAACATGAAAAACAGTGATTACATTGGGAATTTTACAACTGTACTTTTTCATCCGGAAGACCTGAATATGCTTTATCTAAGCCCTTCTTTGAGACGAAAATATATGGACATAATCCTTTCGCAAAGCGACAAAAGATATTTGCACGCACTTATGCAATACAGAAAACTCATAAAACAAAGAAGTGCATTGCTCAAAGAAATACATGAAATTCAAAGAGGAAGAAATATCGGTGACGAAAAATCCTTGAATTCAGCGCTTGACGCATGGGACAAACAACTTCCGGAATACGGTTCGGAAATAATCAAAAAAAGATTAAAGTTTATAGAATCCTTAAACGGAAAAGCGACAGAAATTTATCAAGACATTTCAAAAGGTGATGAAGTGGTCGAAGTGAAATACGTTAGTCGCATAAAGGAAATCTCTGAATATGCAAATATGCTTTTAGATAGAAGATATAAGGACATCAGAGATGAAAAAACATCGATAGGTCCACACATTGACGATATAAAATTTCTGATAAACGGTATAGATTTAGTGGAATTCGCTTCAAGAGGGGAGGTACGAACTCTTCTTTTGGCGGTAAAAATATCAGAGATCGAATACCTCAGGGAACGCACAAAAAAACATCCGGTTTTACTTCTAGACGACGTATTTTCCGAGCTAGATTTTGGCAGACAAACACACTTACTAAACGCAATATCCGGCTGTCAGGCGATAATCACGACAACGGACGTGGAAAAACTGGAGAAACTCGCCAAGAGTAAAGCAGATATTGAGTTTGTAGAAATGGCTTAAATATGCTATAATACCCAGATAAAATAAAAACAAAAATTGTCTTCAACATCTCTACAAATCATAGGATCAATTATGTTGGCACTTGTGCCTGTTCTATTGTGGGGATTTATATTTTTCAGGAAATCTCCGGAAAGGAAATCGCTGACTTGTCTCACGTTCTTCGCTGGTGCATTAGCCGTTTTTCCGATATTGATATACAAGTTTTTATGGCAATTTTTCCCATGGCTGAACGCCTTCAGATTCGCTGAGGCATACAGGCAAGATTTTATAGGATTCTCAGGCCTTATCATCCTGCCATTAAGCGCTATTATTACATTTATGATAGTTGGGATTATTGAAGAAATCATGAAATTTGTGTCCGTAAAAATTGTGGATGACAATGAATTTACCGACATAGACGATAGTGTGGAATTTTTCATTATCGCCGCACTTGGATTTTCATTTATTGAAAACATTCTCTATTTTTACAGCATATGGCTTAATCAGGGACTAAATCACCTATTTATGCCATTTTTATTCAGATCTTCATTCTCAACCCTCGCACATCTGATATTTTCGGGAATTTTGGGTTATTACTACGGAATAGCTCACTTCGCGACGCCGATTTTGCAAGAAGAAATAAAAGAAAACAGAAATCACTGGACGAAATGGTTACATAAAATACTAAGTATCCGAAAAGAAAAATTATTTTATGAACAACACATCTTCGAAGGACTTTTGGTCTCAATCGGACTTCACGCCATTTTCAACATCTTCCTCGAAATGAACCTAACTTTTCTGATAGTCCCATTTCTTTTAGGCGGTTACATGACCCTAAGTTACCTCTTCAGAAAAAAAGAAAACCACAAAAAATACGGCAAACTTCTCCAAAACGAAAGAAATACACCGAAGGCTTGGAAATAAGACAAACTAAGTCTACAATTTCGGCATGGAAAAAATTTGTAAACAATGTAGCGAGAAATTTCTTATCAGAAACGAAGATAAAGTTTTTTTGGAAAACAACAAAATACCGGAGCCTACGTTGTGCATGGATTGTCGCGAACAAAGAAGAGTTCAAGGATGCGACATACACTTCACCAAACACGATTCAGGAAGTCAAAGATGACGTAACGGAAGAACTCTTGAAATGTGCAACTTCAGGTCGAAATTACAAGATCACAAAGGCAGAATTAGCACTTCTAAGAAAGTTAAACATGCCTTTGCCGACAGAATGTTTCTTTGAAAGAAATAACAGAAGAAACTCAATGAGGAACAAACGAAAATTATACGATAGAAAATGCGCAAAAAATGGCGAAGACATAATAACAACCTATCAACCGGAAAATCCGGCAATAGTTTACTGTGAAGATTGTTATCTCGCAGAAACGTACTAAATTTAAGTCTGAACAATTATTTTTCAGTGCGTTGAGGAAGTTATCCTCGAGGATGATTTTTTTCTTCGTTTTATTCCCAAGATGTTCTTATTTGCACATGTGCAACAAAAGATCCTTATTCACCATGGAATTTCTAAGAAACGAAGGAAACAAATAACCGATTATTTTATTCCTTGGAAAATTTCTAACAACGATTTTTCCCCAATATATTCCATTTATTTTCGAAAAAAGAAAATTTCAGTGATGGAGGTTTGTTCGGCGACTTAGGGGAAATGACATCCTCAAGCACTCAATGCAAAGCTGCACCTTTAAAAATCACAATCAAATTAACAGATGAAAGTGCATTTTTATTTTTGAAATTAAAAAAGAAATTTGAGGTATCAAGTGGTAAGTTTAGGGGTAATAGAGAAGTGATGAATGAAATTTTAAAAAGGCTTGTGGATATGGAATTTCCTGAAAAAGTTGTGGCAAAAAATGTGGACCAAAGGCGTGAAAAAGTCATCCTCGAGGATAACTTTTTTATTAGGGATGGAATTCACATCATTTTCTTTAAAACAAAAAATCTTGTAAGCCACCATTTCATCCTTCTCCAAACAATCCAAGCAACAACCCTCAACAAATCTCAGCAAATCGTACGAAATCTTTTTCACCCCAAAAACTTGAACATTCCAAAAAAGCATGCTAGAATCTCCGCTTGCGTAAATCAAAAAATTTCATGCCAAGCGACAAGATCATAATTAAGGGTGCAAGGTTGCACAATTTGAAGAATATAAATGTGGAAATCCCACGCGATAAATTCACTGTTATTACAGGGCTTTCAGGCTCAGGGAAGTCATCTTTGGCGTTTGACACTATTTACGCCGAAGGCCAAAGACGATACGTGGAAAGTCTCTCAACATACGCAAGAAATTTCCTACAATTGATGGAAAAACCTGACGTGGATTCTATAGAAGGACTTTCTCCGGCAATTTCAATCGATCAAAAAAGTGCACCAAGAAATCCAAGATCGACGGTCGGAACGGTGACTGAAATTTATGACTTTTTGAGGCTTCTCTTCGCGAAAGTTGGGACGCCGCATTGTCCGGTTTGCGCAAAACCGATCGAAAAACAAACTCCTCAACAAATCATGGAGGAAGTTCTTTCCATGCCGGAAGATACAAAAATACTTGTACTTTCTCCAATCATTCGTGATAGAAAAGGACAGCATATAAAAGCTCTTGATAAAGCCAAAAAAGAGGGATTTGTGAGAGTGAGGGTCGACGGAGAAGTCTGTTCGATTCTTGAGGTGCCGGAGATGGATGAAAATAAAAAACATAATATCGAAATCGTTGTAGATAGACTTGTGGTTAAAGATATGCAGAAAAAAGTACAAAAACTTTCTTCAGGACAAGAAATAGATTTACCAAATCCGAATAGAACACGTTTGGCGGATTCTATCGAAACGGCTCTAAGGAACGGGGAAGGGCTTGTATCAATACTAAATCACGACACGGGGAAGGAAAAAGTATATTCTGAGCACTTTGCCTGCCCGACTTGCCAGATAAATGTCCCGGAAATATCTCCGCGAAGTTTTTCATTTAATAGTCCGCACGGAGCTTGTGAAGAATGCCACGGACTCGGTACAAAACTCGAAATCGATCCGGATTTGCTAATCCCAAACAAAAAATTAACATTAGGGGAAGGCGCAATTATGCCATGGTCTGCAACCACTTCACATTTGACGTGGTACAACAAAATATTGGATAAAGTGGCTAAAGCAAACGGATTTTCAATGAACACAGCTGTGAAAAACCTTTCTCAAAAAGCAATGGATATTGTTTTATATGGAGACAAAAACAGGAAATACACAGTAACAATAGGACATGTAGATGATAAAGAAAACGATGATGTGGAAACGACAGGTAAATTCAAAGGAGAATATGAAACTTCATTCGAAGGAGTAATCCCAAACCTTGAAAGAAGATTTTTGGAAACCGAATCCGAATATGTAAGGAAAAAAATAGAAGACTATATGCGAATCCTAAAATGTCCTTCATGTTTAGGGAAACGCTTAAAACCAGAAATTTTAGCTGTAAAAATAGATAAATTCTCGATTATAGATATTACGGAATTTTCTGTAATTAAAGCCATAAACTTCTTTAACGCTTTATCTCTGAGTCCCATGAAGCAGGAGATAGCACGACAGATTTTTCAAGAAGTCAAAAACAGACTTTATTTCTTGGAGAATGTTGGACTTGCATATCTTACTCTTGATAGAGCCGCAAATACGCTTTCAGGAGGTGAAGCACAAAGAATCAGACTGGCGACGCAGATAGGATCGAAGCTCTCGGGCGTTATTTATGTTCTGGATGAACCGAGTATCGGTTTACATCAAAACGACAACGACAAGCTTATTAAAACGCTAATCTCTCTAAAAGAATTGGGAAATACAGTAATAGTAGTCGAACATGACATCGATACAATGCTTGCTTCGGATTTTATCCTAGACATTGGGCCCGGCGCAGGAAAATATGGAGGAAATGTCGTGGCGCAAGGAACTCCGGAAGAAATCATGAAAAATCCAAATTCTTTGACTGGAAGATATCTTTCAGGTAAGGCAAAAATAGAGATTCCATCAAAAAGAAGAAAAGGAAACGGAAAATCATTGATATTGTCGGGAGCAACCGAACATAATCTCAAAAATGTAACTGCAAAATTCCCACTTGGAACTTTTATAGGAGTCACAGGTGTTTCAGGATCCGGAAAATCAACACTGATAAATGATATTCTTGTCAGAGTGGTCGCAAAAAATCTATATGGATCAAAAGCTTTTCCAGGAGAGCACAAAGAAATAAAAGGACTGGAACATTTGGATAAAATAATAAATATAGATCAATCCCCGATAGGACGTACTCCAAGATCAAATCCAGCGACATATACAGGAGTTTTCACTGATATCCGTGATTTATTCGCTCAAACACCGGAAGCAAAACTAAGAGGGTATAAATCAGGTCGTTTTAGCTTTAATGTTAAGGGTGGAAGATGTGAAGCTTGTAGCGGAGACGGTATAAAAAAGATCGAAATGCACTTTTTGCCGGACGTTTATGTGTCATGTGAGACATGTAAGGGAAAAAGATACAATGAAGAAGCTCTGGAAGTGAGATACAGAGGAAAAAACATATATGAAGTGCTGACAATGACAGCAGAAGAAGCCTTGGAGTTTTTTAACGCAATTCCTGCGGTAAAATCAAAGCTAAAAACATTGTGCGAGGTTGGATTAAGCTATATTCACCTCGGACAATCGGCAACAACTCTATCTGGAGGTGAAGCCCAACGTATAAAATTGGCCACAGAGTTATCAAAACGCTCAACCGGAAAAACAATTTATGTCTTAGATGAGCCTACAACAGGCCTACATTTCGATGATGTCAGGAAACTTCTCGACGTACTACAAAAGCTTGTGGAGAAGGGGAATACGGTTCTTGTTATCGAACACAATCTGGACGTTATAAAATCAGTAGACTACATAATAGACCTAGGGCCGGAAGGTGGAGAAGGTGGTGGAGAAATAATTGCAGAAGGAACACCGGAAGAAGTAATAAAATCAAAAATCTCTTATACCGGAATGTGGCTAAAGAAAATTATGTAATATATTCTAAAGTTGAAAATAGTTTAATAAACTTTAATAGAATTTAATTAAGTTTATTAAAGTTTAATGGATTTCGTTAAAATTGGCTAAGCTTTTTATGTATAATAAACTGCGTATATGTAAATAAAATTGCCTAAAGTTTAACTAAATAGGGAAAAGTTAAAAAAACTATTGAAAAGTTAAAAAGAGTGTGTTAAATTTGGGTCGCCCTAGAAAAGCTACTTAAAAACAAGGAGGATATTGTAAAGTTTCCCCAAAAATGGTAAAATTTAATAAACTTTAATAAAATTTAATAAAGTTCACTAAAATTTACCCCATGGAAGAAAAATTTCTCACAACAGATCAGGTAGCACAAATCCTCCAAGTACACCCATTCACAATCTTAAAATTCCTGAAAGAGGGAAAGTTGAATGGAATAAAGTTAGGAAGAGTATATCGAATAAAAAAGAGTGACGTGGAAGAATTTATTGAAGAAAGGATGATGAGGAAGCCGAAAAAAGAGCACAAAGCCGCGGAAGCGGTAAAAGAAGAGGTAAGGATTGAGGAAAGCGGAGACGGGCACTATTTCGTAATCTAAAGTAACGAAAATGATCATAAATTGTCTATCATGCGGAAAATCAATGTCGAGTCACTCGATGTCGTGCCCATACTGTTTCTGCGAGATATCAGACATAACACTAGAATTGAACGGAATAAGAGAAAATGAAGGAATAAAAGATAAAGTGATGAGCCTGATGTTTGGATTCGTAAATAACAAATAATTATTATTTTAAAAATCTTCAATGCCCTTTAGTTCGTTGCCCGCGAACTAAACAAAACCTAGAAAAGCCCAAAAAACCCTTTAATACCTAAAGGGTTTTTGTTTATAAAAAAAGATTATTCCGTAGCGGGACACTGTTTGCTGTTTACCAATTTTGTGCATCCGAGAAGATTGCTCAAAGGGGTCAAACTATCTTTAAGAGAGGCGTTAAGATTAGAAAGACTTTGCATGAATATAGCCGTACTGCTATCGCTGACCTCTTTATAGTTTACGTAAAATTGCGACGAAAGCTCTTGTCTAAGAAGATCAATATCGTATGCCTTGTCAGTCTCAGCAATAGCGGTTGTAACGTCTTCAGTTGTCACTCCACGGCCTTTTGGAGCGGATTGAACAAGTCTATCCACTATCCTACTTTTGCCCTCCTTTGCGTCCAATTTATTGATATTCAGTGCTACGATTCCGGAAAGATATGCGCCCAAGCTTTGATTCGTAGCTGATTCAACTATTCTCTCAGCATTTTGAACAGTTTCTTTTTTAATACTTTTCACGGCCGGAGCGATTCCAAACAAAGTACTTAGAAATTCATTCCATTTTTTTGAAACGCCTTCCCACGAAGAATTTTCACATATTATGTAAGATCTCTTACGAGTTAGATATTTAGTCTCAAATTTCGCAAACATTTTCTCAAAATCTTGGCTCGACATAACTCCACTGACTTGATATTTCTCTTTCATTTCAGCGTATAATTTTTCTCTTGGATAAAACAATTCATCCGGATTTTGCGCCATTCTTGTGCTCAAAATATCGTAAGGCAAATTTGCGGCAATTTTTTTATTTACAAGATTCCTTATGTAATAAAACTCAGCGCCAAGCTCATTGTAGCCTTTTTTCAGATTTGGAAGTTTTGCGGTATTACACGTTGTGAAGGCATCTCGGATATAAGTTCTCATTTTATCTCTTTGATTCACAAGAGAGGATATATCAGAAGTTTGACATTTGTTTCTGTACAAAACATCATTCCACATTTCAACCACTCCACCGGCAAGACCATCGGCAAAAATTGAAGCTCTCAAAAACGTTACAAAGTCCAGATTTCCTTTCGCCAAACATTTTGCCGGCGAAAAATTCTCTCCTTCTGTTGGTTTTAAATCCGTCTTATCTTCCGCATATACCACGGCACTGCCGCTAAGTATATTCAGCACAAATACGCATAAAACAGCGCAATTCCTTATTGTATGGTTGGCTTTTTGCCCCATTCTTGGCATACGGTATTGGTTTGTTCAAATAAATCTTTATAATTTTCAAATGTTTGTGTCATAAATTCTAATTCTCTTATAAGGGTCTGAGCATACATGGCTGTATTTGTAGCGGCCTCAGACATTTCTATATCCTCGATTTTCTTTTTCGCTTCACCGGTTGCCATCGCCAATTCCTTTTGAATATTCGTAAAAATCTTGTCTTGAGTAATTGATGAAGGAGCATTCTCCATTTGGAATCTTGTGACATCCTCCACCTTCAAATAGTTAAACAAAAGCGGTTGATATCTGTCTGTAAATTTCTTCCAACTTTCAAAAATATTTTTTCCAAAAATGAGATCATTACTCGAAGATGTCGGGATAGGGGCCTTCAGAAGCACAAATTTCATGTCGAAAAGGGAAGAGGCTTCCAATGCACTTTTACATTTCGCACTTTCCATCATATTACCTGTGGATTTATTTGGAATAAGCGAATGATCCAATGTTTTTTTGAGCGCATCGTTTATTTTTTTAACTTCGCAAAGAACACAACCTTTTCCGGGATAATAGCTGGAAAGAGTCTTGCTTATTAATTTTATTGTTACACAAACAGATGCTTGAGCCGAGAAAGTTTTTGATGCAAATCCTGCGCCAGCTCCGGTTAAAGTGCTGGAAGAATTATCCAAAAGTGAATTACCGGTGTCACCAAGGCTTGTGAATCCGGCATCTCCGAAAGTGGTTCCGAGTCCACCATAAGAATCTCCACCACTCGGAACATTTGGGTCTTCAGGACACCAAGCTTTTACCCAATCATCTTTTGGCGCCGGAGCAACTTCTCCGGGTTCAGCACCTTCATCAGGGGGTGGTTGATTGCCTCCGCCATTTCCTCCGTTGCCGCCTCCGTCGCCTCCTCCACCATTGTTTCCACCTCCGGCGGGATTTCCATCTCCGCCATTAGGAGCAGTTCCGGAATTGTCACCGGAAGCTTTATCTTTAGCTTCTTTTTCATAATTATCCAGCGCAGAAGAGACTGAATCCGGCTTGATACATTCATCTTTCGCAAGAACATCAGCTGTGGCTTTTTTATTACCTAAAGGCATTGTGGCTTCTCCGCTTTTAGCGGCATCATCGGTATTGCTGGTACTACCAGCATCGCCGCCGCCACCAGTTCCTCCCCCCGAAGCAGCC
>PFOM01000021.1 GCA_002792535.1 Candidatus Peregrinibacteria bacterium CG_4_10_14_0_2_um_filter_38_24
TGAGGAAATAGATCTTAAGGCAAATGAGGTGGACTTGGCTCAAGGGAAAGAAGATGCGGCTTGTAAATATAGTCCTGATGGTATTTTGTGTGATGGCTTGAAGAAAAAAACTCTTGAGGCTAAGCAGGCTTTTACTTTGGCTTTTAATCCCGAAGGGTTTGCCGGGAAACTTAAGCCTCAAATAGCTAGTAAAGAGGCTGAGATAACGCAGAAGCAAGCAGAGCTGGATGCGAAAAATAAACAGCTAGATGATTACCTCTCTGGGCTGCTTGGTGGTTCTGGGGCTAATCCTCAAGGACTTAATAATTATGGGAAAGGTGGTACTGTTTTGCCGGATACGGCGTATCAGGAGATTTCTGATTGTGAAGCTATTATGAGGTATGTTGATAGTCATCCTGTTGAGATGGAGGAGGCTATTGGTGGCAGAAATGGAAAGATAAGCAAAATTACTGTGAAAGGAACTAATCCAAGCTATACCGATATACTGGGATGTGCTATTAAGACAGGAGATGTGAAGTTTTGGATGGTGCCTTATTTTGCGAGGTATATTCTGGAATTTATTATTGGAATTTCCGGGTTGGCTTCTGTTGCGGGAATTGTTTATGGAGGATATCTTTATCTTTTTGCGGGACTTTCGGACGATCAGCAGAAAGGGAAAAATGCCATCAAAAATAGTATTATTGCACTTGTGCTTACTTTGTCCGCATGGGCTATAGTGAATATCGTGATTTCTGTTGTAACTGCACTCTAAGGATTTTTAGTAGTATGTCTTTTGCCAGTGTTCCCATTTATCTTTGAGGTAGCTTAGGAATTTATTTTCAAATTCTTGTTCGTCAAATTTTTCTGCGTGTTTTCTGATTTCTTTTGGGTCAAATTTGTTTTTAATTTTTTGATATTCTTCTATTGCCGCTTTTAGATGTATTTCGTTTTGTTTGTCAAAAAATATCCCGGTTGTCCCCTCTTCTATTGAATCTATTGCTCCGCCTTTTTTGTATGCGATTACCGGTCTTCCTGAAGCCATTGCTTCGATTGCCGTGATTCCAAAATCTTCCACTTGAGGGAAGATTAAAGCTTCACATTCGCTGTATAAAGTTCTTAAAGTTTTGTCGTCCGTATTTCCTATGAATTCTATATTTGCTTTTGCGGATGCTTTTAATTCTTTTTCGGCCAAGCCTGTTCCTACTATTTTTAATGGAAGTCCGATTTGATTGAATGTGTCTACTATTAAATCAAATTTTTTGTAAGGAGTCAGTCTTCCGACTGCCAAATAATATCCTCCGGTTTTTTCGGAGATTTTGAAATCTGAGGCTTTTATCATCGGGTGAATGACCGAGGATGGTTTGTTGTAATATTTTTCTATGCGTTGTTTTGTAATAGTGGAATTTGCAACGAAATAATCCACTCTTTCTGCTGATAATCTGTCCCACATGCGAAGTCCGTGAATTCTGCGTTTACCGAAAAATTTCAAAATCGGATTCATTTTGTAATTGTCGATGTAGCTGTGCCAATTGTCCCATGCGTATCTCATTGGAGTGTGGCAGTAACAAATATGCAGGGTTTCCGGTTTTGTGATAATTCCTTTTGCGCATGCATGTGAGCTTGAAATCACTATGTCAAAATTGCTGAGGTCGAAATTTTCGTAGGCGTAAGGCATCATTCCCAAATATATTTGGTGGTGATTTTTGGCGAATGGAAGATTTTGTATAAATGAAGTTGTTATTGCGGCCTTTTCAAATCCTTTGATCTTTTTTTCATTAAATATGGATGTAAAAATCGGCGCCTGCGGAAACATTTTATGCAAAAGCAGGTTTACTTTTTCCGCTCCGCCCGGATTTGTCATCCAGTCGAAGACCAGTGCGATTTTTGCTTTTGCTAAGGACATGAGGAGGTAAAAAAATCTTTCCTACATACTATTGTTTTTTACAATTAAATTCAACTGATAAGCTATAGTTTGAATGAATCGTCCCCTGCATATTTTGAAAGAATGTCTTTTTCCGGAGCTTTTATGACTGTTTCTTCCTGTATAAGTTGTGGAGATGTTTGAGTATTCGGCGATTGAGTCGTTCTGTTTTTTTCTTTTTTCGTGACGTATTTCGAAATTATATTTTTGTCGTTTACGGATACGTCATCTTTTGTTTTTACGACTGTGCTAAGGATTGTTTTGTAGGTGTCTTTGTCGTCCAAGCGGTCCATCGCTTTCGCTTTGAATATTTTTATTACGTTGTTGTCGGGATCTCTTTCAAGGAGTCTTTCGCAAATATGTATTACATCGACATAGCGTTTTTCGTTGAACCACATGCCAAGAAGTTCGACTACCACTTCTTCGTCTTTTTTTGCGAGGGTTGATTTTTGTTTTATGGAAATGTCTTCTGCGAGCACTAAATTTCCCGCTTTTCTGCTAAGCAGGTATTTCAAATATGCATATCCTAATATTACAAAGATTATTACGGGTAACATTTTGTTGTATTGAAGGAGGTAGTTGTATGTTGCGTGAATAAATACGGCTAGGGCCAATCCTTTCATAACCATTTTTTGCTGGAAGGCTTGGCTTAGAGGTAATCCGAGTATTTTGGAGATCATTCTCTCGAAAATCGAAGCTTTTGATCCTGTGATTTTGTTCTGGGTGTTTATGTCTATGGCGAATTTTCCAATTCCGTAATGATATCCAAAAATACTTGAGAAAATCATGTGTGCGCAGGCCGTGAATACGGATCTAAATACGTACATGTTGATCAAATCCCCTGTTGAGATTGTTGCCCAATAGTTTGTCAGGTAGTAAATATTTTCGGCGAATGCGAATCCAAGGGCTGAGGCAAGTGCGAATTTTATTGAATCATCGAGTGTTTTTATGAGAAGAGTGCGTTTATCTATGGAAATTATAACGTACATTTTTATAATTTCTTCGAGTGCGGCGAAGAGAATAAACATCGCGATGAAGCCTGTGTCTTGTCCGGTGAATGTGTTTTCTACGAATTTTGAGAGATTGAATTTTGACGTGACTTCAAGTATTTGCTGAAAAATGTGTGGAAGTTGGATGATTGTGTCGGAAAATGGTATTTGAAAAAGGCCTTGTTCTAAAACTTCGAGTGGTGGATCCCAAATCCATTGCAGTATTAAAAGTGCCGGCGGGGTCAGGCACCCCAATGCAAAAACAAGGGCTACGATGCCTTTGCCTTGTTCTGTTTTTTTAAAGAATATATAGAGCCATACTGCGGCAGGAATAGCCGCGAAGAGTGTCGATACTACTAGAAGGAATGTTGGGTTAGAAAACATTTTAAATGGCTCATTGTTTAGGTTTAGCTTTCAAATTTATATGCTCCGTCTGATGTGACCTGTGATGGGTCTGCTGGTGTAACGGGAGCAGGTGCCGGTTCTACGACCGGTGTGGTTGCTGGTTGTGCAACTGGTGCCGGTTCTACGACCGGTGTGGTTGCTGGTTGTGCAACTGGTGCCGGTTCTACGACCGGTGTGGTTGCGGTAGGCATTGCTGCTTTTGCGGCGTCGATTGATTCATAATTTTGCATCAATTGTGTAAGTCCAACGACTTGTAAAATGTCTAAAATGTTTGGTTTTGCTGAACAAATTGCGACTTTTCCGCCAAGTTCAGTGATTTTTCCGTATAAATCTGTCAAATATCCGATTGATTTTGAATTCATGTAGTCTAAACCTTGCATGTCGAAAATCATGCTTAACCCTTTTGGGGCATTTTCCAAGGCCTTGTAAATTCCTTGGATTTTTTCGTCAACATTGCTTTCGTCCAATTGTCCCGAAATATGGGCGACCTTAAGTGTTGGATTTATGTTTTCTACGAGTATAGTTACTTCTGTCATTCTTTTAATTGTTATGAATTAAGTACTATGGTTTCTGCTTTTTGAGGTAATCCTGATTTAAATCGAGGATCTTTCAGAAATTTTTTAACGCTCACTCTTAGTCCTCCTTCCGCTCTGTCTTCAAATTTGATTTCGTCGCTCCATTCTCCGATGATTTTTACAAGTCCACGACCTCTGATTCCTGTGAATTGATAGGCCGGTTCTCTTCTTTCATCGAATAATTTTTGTAGTTCTGCGGCTTTCATTCTGTTTTTTCCTGTTCCTGTGTCTTCGACGTCTATTTCTAGATAGTCATCTTTTGCATACATGAAAGTGATCCTGATCTCGCTTCCAGGGCTTGATCCATATTCAATTGCGTTATTGCAAAGTTCATCCACAACTGATTGAAATCTAAATGCCCACTTCTCTTCGAAGTTCGTTGTATTTTTGATCATATTTAGAGTGAAGTCTCTGATTCCCGACATAAAGTATGCATTCGTCGGTAGAGTGATCGTTATTTTGGTTTTTGTGTTGTCTTCCATTTGTTTGTTTTAAGTTTTAATATTATAGCATTTTGCATAGCATAAGTCAAAGCGTTTGAGGTGGAAAAAGTTATAAATACATTCTGAAGCTTAAGCTTTTTTCTATTATTATCAATCTTTACTCTGTTTAGAACGCAATGCGCTTCATAATATATTTACAACTTTTTCCAATAAAACATCCTAGCGATACTTACGCAATGCGTTCTAAAAAATATTCACACATCTTCCATGTGCAATTATTGTAATTTCCTCGATTCAGAAATGATTTTCTTGAAAATTTGGATTTCGTAGGGAGTTTTTAGTTTTTTTATGATCTCTTTTTCGCGATTTTTGTCTAGAATTGGGGTTTTTGAGAGTTTTTTTGCTTTTCCTATTCCTAGTGAAATCTTGGCTCTTTCTCTGATTAAATTCAGTATTTTTTCATCTATACGGTTTATTTCTTCTCTGAGTGGATTTATTGATTTCATGTGTTTTTGTTATTTTGGCTTGCAAATAAGGCCCTTTTCTATTAGATTACTGCTACATTTATTTTATTTCAAGTTTGCTTTTTAACTCGTGGAATCCTGTCCGATGCAAGATCGGACCATGACACGAACTAATATAAAGCGGGCGTAAACCACAAGGATTATGGATAAAAAGCTTGCGCAAGAAATGTTCGATAATGCAGTTCACGTCGGACATCGCACACAAAAATGGAACCCACGTATGAAGAAATATTTATACGGGGAGAAAGATGGTGTGCATATTATTAATTTGGAAAAGACATCTGAGGGGCTTGATAGAGCTCTCGCTTTCTTGGAAAAACTTGTTTCTGAGGGCAAGAATGTGCTTTTTGTTAGCACTAAACCTCAATCTCTAAAACTTGTTGAGGAGGCCGCAAAATCATGCGGAATGCCTTACGTAGTTTCAAGATGGATTCCTGGACTAATTACAAACTTCTCAACTCTTAAGAATAGAATTAAATACTTTGTTAATCTAAAGGCCGAAATGGCTTCCGGAGAATTTGATAAATATACAAAGAAAGAAGCGGCGAAACTAAAGAAAATTATTGATACTCTTGAGTTGTCTTTAGGAGGTGTGCAGAACCTTAGGGGTGTACCTGATGCGGTTTTCGTTGTTGACACTGTTCGTGATAAAATTGCCGTGAAGGAAGCGAAAGTTGTTGGAATTCCTATTGTTGCTATTACTGATTCAAATTCGGATCCTACTGTTATCGGTTATCCAATTCCCGGTAATGACGATGCGTTGAAATCTTTGACCTATCTTGTAGGAAAGATTGTTGCTTCTTTGAATAAAGCAAGAAAAGCACAATAATTTTAGAAATTAATCCAATTTAAAAATGGCTATTTCAATTGATCAAATAAAAGAATTGCGTGAAAGAACGGGTGTTTCGATGATGGCTTGTAAAAAGGCCTTGGAAGAAGCAAACGGAGACGGCCGTGTTGCAGTTGATATTTTGAGAAAGAAAGGTGAGGCTAAAGCGGAAGATAGAGCTGATAGAGTTGCTGGACAAGGTGTCGTTGCTATAAAATCAGAAGGTGGAAAAACGGCTATGGTTACTCTTCTTTGTGAGACTGATTTTGCGTCTCGTGGAGAAGATTTTATTGCGCTTGCTGACAATATTGTAGCGAGGCTTTTGAAAGGTGAAATTTCTGTTAATGATAGCGATCTTCCTGAGGTTAAAGATTTTGGACTTAAGTCTGGAGAAAAAATTGAGATTGGAGGAATGGAGCTTATGGAAGGCGGAAATGTTGGTTCTTATGTTCACAGTAATAAAAAAATCGGAGTTCTTGTTTCTCTTGAAGGAGGAAACGAAGATCTTGCGAAAGATATTGCTATGCATGTAGCGGCAATGAATCCGCAATTTATTTCGCCGGAAGAAGTTTTGCCTGAATTAGTGAAGAAAGAAAAGGAAATCTGGGCTGAGCAATTAAAGAATGAGGGGAAACCTGCTGAAATTGTTGAGAAAATTATGCTTGGAAAAGAAAAAAAATTCAGAGAAGAAAATGCTTTGCTTAAACAGACTTTCGTAAAGGACCCCGAGAAGATTATTGAACAATTACTGCAGGCTGAAAAAGCGAAATTAAAGGCTTTCAAAAGATTCGTAATATAAAGAAACCACAATGTTCGATAAAATAGAAGATGCAATAAGGGCTATTGAGGGTGGTGGTTTTGTTGTTGTTCTCGACGACGAAGACAGGGAGAACGAAGGTGATCTTGTTATTTCTGCGGATGGAATCACTCCTGAATCTGTTAATTTTATGATGAAAGAGGGGCGTGGACTTATTTGTGTGCCTGTTTCTTCCGAAATTGCGGAGAGGTTGAATTTTCACCCTATGGTAGAGGAAAACACTGAGGTTCACAGATGTGATTTTACCGTTTCTGTTGATTACAATAATGGAACTTCTACTGGGATTTCTGCTTCGGATAGGGCGAAAACTATTTCTGCGATTGCTGAGAGTGGATCTTTGGCTGTCGATTTTGTTAGGCCTGGACATATATTTCCTTTGAGAGCTAAAGATGGAGGAGTTCTTGTTCGTGCCGGACATACCGAGGCTTCGGTTGATTTGGTGAAACTTGCTGGCCTGTCCCCTGCTGCGTCGATTTGCGAAATTACACGTGATGATGGCGAGATGATGCGTAGAGATGAACTCATTGAATTTGCAAAAAAACATAAATTTCCGGTAATTACCATAAAAGCCTTGATAGCTTATAGACGCGAAAAAGAAAAACTTGTCGAATTTGTTGCGGAGACGAATTTGCCGACAGAATTTGGTGATTTTTTGATGAAGGTTTATGTTGATAAAGTCGAAAGCAAAGAACATGTTGTCTTAATGAAAGGGAAAATTGACAATGAAAAAGGT
Organism: Candidatus Peregrinibacteria bacterium CG_4_10_14_0_2_um_filter_38_24; assembly: GCA_002792535.1. Lineage (GTDB taxonomy): Bacteria > Patescibacteriota > Gracilibacteria > UBA1369 > LOWO2-01-FULL-3 > UM-FILTER-38-24. The sequence continues at coordinate 7,216 of PFOM01000021.1, forward strand.
GTTTTACTTAGAGTTCAAAGCGAATGTGTGACCGGTGAAGTTTTTAAATCTTTAAAATGTGATTGTGGACATCAACTTGAGTATGCTTTGAAAAAAATATCTGAGGAAGGAGATGGAATTGTTTTGTATGTTAGACAAGAGGGGCGTGGAATTGGGCTTGTTAATAAGGTAAAAGCGTATGCGTTGCAGGAACGGGGTTTTGATACAGTTACTGCAAATGAAGAACTTGGGCTTCCTGCAGATTTGCGTGATTATGGAATTGGGGCTCAGATACTTGCAGATCTTGGTGTAAAAAATATTAGACTTATGACGAATAATCCGATGAAAGTTGTTGGACTTGAGGCGTATGGCATAAAGATTCTGGAAATACTTCCTATAGAAGTTCCTCTTAATGATAAAAGTGTTTCTTATATGAAAACTAAGAAATATAAAATGGGACATATCTTAAAACATGTTTAGTATGGATTTAAATTTAATGCAAAGAGCGTATGAACTTGCAAAAAATGGCGAAGGATTTACGTCGCCAAATCCTTGTGTTGGGGCGCTTATCGAAAAGGGTGGGATTGTTGTTGCCGAGGGGTGGCATAAAGTTGCCGGAGGGCATCATGCTGAGGTAAATGCGATTAACGAATTGATGAAAAAATCTTTCGTAACGAGTGTGGATATCGATAAAACTCTTTTTCAAAATGCGACACTTTATGTAACTCTTGAACCTTGTTGTTTTCATGGAAAAACTCCTGCCTGCACTGATCTTTTACTGAAGGCTGGTTTTAAAAAAGTTTTTATCGGGATAAAAGATCCAAATAAAAAAGTTAATGGTAAAGGAATTAAAATTTTGAAGAAATATGGAGTTGAGGTTGAAGTTTTGGGGGATAAAATTTTAAGTGAAAAATTACGAGAATTAAATCAACCTTTTATGAAATTTGTAAAAACTGGAATGCCTTATGTCACTCTTAAGGCTGGGGTTAGCTTAGATGGAAAAATCGCTACGGCTAAAGGAGAATCAAAATGGATCACTTCTGAGATTTCGAGAATTGATGCAAAAAAAAATCGAAGTAAATGTGATGCTGTAATTGTTGGAGGTGGCACTGTAAAAAAAGATAATCCGGAACTTTCAACTACTCCAAAATATAAAAATAAAAAATTACTTCGGGTGATTATTGATCAAAATTTGTCAGTATCACTTGATAGTAAAGTTTTTAGAGATGAAAATGTTTTTGTTGCGTGCAGTGATTTGGCTTCTAAAAAACGAAAAGAGGAATTCAAGAAAAATGGAATAAAATTTAAGTCTTTCGGTGAAAAAGAAATTTCTATAAAAAAACTTTTGCAGTATCTTGGATTTTTAGGAATTTTGAGTGTTTTTGTGGAAGGTGGATCTTTTACTTTTGGTAAATTTCATGATGCTTTTTTGAAAGAAAAAAACTTGCTGGATAAAATTATTTTTTACATGGCACCAAAAATAATTGGAGGAAATAATTCTTTACCTGTGGTTGGCGGAGATGGCATAGGAAAGCTGAAAAATGTCATGTCGTTGAAGAATTTTATCTCGGAAAAAAGTGGAGATGATATAAAGGTTTCCGGTGTTTTGAATTTTTATTAAGAGTTTTTTCTTGTGAATTTTTGGGTGAGAAGTTTTAGGCCCGAAAGTTCTTTTGATTTTAGAATCATTGCTGTTAGAAAGAAGATTCCAATGGCTAATAATATTCTGATTAACGTCGAGAAACTTGGACTTAATATGTTTTCAAAAGGTTGAGTGTAAAATATTGAAATTGCCATTATTACGTTTGCAAAAAACATTTTTGTTACGCTTTTTGTGAATTCTTTTATCGAAAATCCTTGCATGTATTTTCCGAGGAAGATCGATTGCATTATTACTAATAAAATAAATCCGATGCTGTAGTTTATTGAAAGCCACTGGATGCCTTTAAGTGGTGTAATCGTGGCGGTCATTATTGCTATTACTGCGAATGAAATAACTGTTGTGATCATTGGAGTTTTCCAATTTTTGAATGCATAAAATCCTCTCGCCAAAATTTGAGTAAGGCTTTCGAATGGAATGGAAATGGCTATAGCAAGCAGTAAAACTGACGTTAATTTTGTGGAATTTTCGTTGAATGCTCCCCCTCCTAAGATTAAACTGACTATTTCTTTTGACATTAAAAGTGTTCCAACGCAGGCTGGAATTGAATAAAATAATATGTTTTGGATGGTTTTTTGCATGCCTTCCGTGAAAGATTTTTGATCGTTGTTACTAACTGCTGTTGTGAGGAATGGAAATACCGCTGTGGCAAAAGATATGCCGATTAGCGCTGTTGTGAAGCTCTGGATGTTTCTTGCGAAATTGAATGCCGCGAGGCCTCCTGTCATTATTCTCATTCCTATGATTGTGAAAACATAAAGATTTATTTGCCACATTATGAGGCTTAAGGTTCGAGGAATCATTAATTTTATTATTTTTTTGAAGCCTTCTTGTTTTAAATCGAGCGTGAATGAATATCTGTATTTTGTTTTTATTGAATCGAATATCCTGACCGAGCAATGAAGAACTGCTCCGACGAGAACTCCTATCGCGGCGGAATAGATGCCGAATTTTTCTTTTAACAGTAGAACTCCGGCGATGATTCCTATGTTGTATAAGATTGGGGAAATTGAGTACGCTGTGAAGTGTTTATAGCTCATGAGGATGTTGCCAAGGATGTTGCTTACTGCGAAAATCATTGCGGAGGGAAGCATTAGTCTTGTCATTTTGGCGATTTCAAGCTGAGTCGCGGCGTCGAGATTTGGGAATAAGAAGCCTATTAATGGATTTATGAAAATAAATGCAAGGAGCGCCAGTATAAAAATCATTCCCGTCATAGCGTTCATCATTGTGTTTGCGAGTTTCATGGATTCTCCCTCGTTTTTTTCGATATAGTCTGAAAAAACTGGCATAAATGCGGCAGTCAGGGCTCCAGCTACGAACAAATTGAATATCATGTCCGGGATCAAAAATGAGGCGTTGTAGATGTCTGTCGAGATTGAAGTCCCAAAATGAAGGGCTATTATTTTGTCTCTTGCTAGGCCTATAAAATTACTCAGAAGCGTCGTGCCTAGGACTATTGCTGTTGCGGCTCCCATTTTTACGGGTCTGAATATATTTTTTTGCATGTGGGTATTTTAGCATTTTTCTAAGTTTTCTATGCCCTTAAATGATTGCTAATTCACGAAAAGTGTTGTATAATGTATTATAAATAAAAACAAAAGATGTTCAGAAATCTCGGCCAAATTTCGATCTTAAATAAAATTTTAAATATAGATGATAAGCAGTCTTTGAAGATTTTTCTGTTTTGGCTACTAAAATCAATCTATAGAGTCGGATTTGTCGTGGGGTGGACGGCAACTATGGCCATGTTCGTGGCCAAATATGGAATTAAGTCTCTCCCCTATCTGTTCATTTTGAATGGTATTTTTACGATTATAGGGACTGTTCTTTATTCTTCAGTTATACATAGAATCAAGAAGAATTTGTGCTTGATTTTGACGATATTTGCTTCAATGGGAACGCTGTTTTTGGCTTATTTGTTTAGGCACAGTCCGTTCTTGTTTTTTGCGTTTTTAATCACGGCTGTTTCGGTTTTCTTGAGCCAATTTAGAATTGTGCTTAATTTGCTTATTGAAGATTATTTTAGTCCTTTGGAAAGTGAAAAAGTCTTCCCGATTTTGGAATCTTCTGAAACGGTTGGAGGACTTGTGGCGGGTCTTGTTATTACTTTTTTCGCCGCTTTTATCAAAACATCTACGGCTTTTATATATTTTTGGGCGGGACTTTTGGTCCTTATTGTGCCGATAATTATGATTGCGTCTGTTGTTTTGGTGCCGCCGGAAGGACATGCGGTTCATGTTAAGAAAAAAGAAAATCCAGATCTTATCCTGAAATTCAAAACAATTTTTAAGGAAAATAAATATTTTGATTTTGTGAAAGGACTTTCTTTGATTGTGTTTTTGCAATGGGTTCTTTTTAATCTTGTGGAATTTCAATATACGAAGGCTGTTTATCAGTCTGCTTCACATGTTATTTTGGAGGCAGGTAGCGGTTTTGAGCACGCCTTCTTTCATGAATTGGGAATTTTGTTCATTATTTTCAGTGCTTCGGCCTTTGTTATTCAGTTAATTATTGGAAGTAGGCTTGTTTATTCTCTTGGAGTTTTTGGAAGTATGCTTATACATCCGATTCTTACGATTTTGAGTCTTTTCGGGCTTTTATTTTCTTTCAATTTTACGACTGCTGTTTTGATGAGAAATAATTTTACCGTTACGAATGTGCTTTATGCGAGTTCGCTGGAGAGTTCTTATTATGCGATGAAGGAAGATGCGAGAGCGTATCTTCGTGAATTTCTCGAGGGAATTTTACGTCCTGTCGGAGCCATTTTCGGAACATTTTTTTTGATAGTTTTGCAGAATTTCTTTGTTGGTAATTCTTTGATTTTATATATGAATATTGTGATGTTTGCTTTTGCTATTATTTTGTTTTTTGTTGTTTACAGACAGCAAAGACTTTATACGGAGACTGCTTCGGCTCAGTTTGATTCTAACCATGAAAAAGAAAAAATTGATGCTGTAGAAATTCTTGCGCAGAAAGGTCATAATGGAAATATAGGCTTTCTTGTCTCTAAATTGCTTGATTCAACTCAGTCTGTTTTGACTAAGAAAAAAATTATTTTTGCTCTTGGAGAACTTCAAAATATTTCGACTGTCCCCGATCTCGTTAAGTGTTTCGGTGACAAGTGTGAGGCAATTCGAGAGGCGGCTTTGGATGCGCTGTATAGATTTAGAAACAGAAGTGATTTTGCCCTCAATGTCGTGATAGAATATGAGCTTATTTCGGCTCTTGAGAAATTTTATAAATCGGAGAAAAATAGTAATTTGAGGTTTAAAATAATAAATCTTCTCTCAATGCTTAGTAATGTCGAAGCGGCTGATTTTTTACTAAAGATTTTGAAAACATCTAAGGGGAATTTTAAGGCCGGAGTGCTCTATTCTCTTGGAAATATCAAGGATTCGGCAATCTGCAAGTTTGTAGTCCCTTATTTGAAGTCCGCTGATTTACGGCAAAAAATATCTGCCGCAATTGCGATCGGAAGATTTAGGGAATTTTATGACGAATCGAAATATATTATTGATACATTTCTTCATTCTCAAAAAAATTCCGAAATTGCGCTTGGGATTTATGCAATTGGTGAGTTAAATATTAGAAGTAGAAAAAAGTTTTGCGTAAAATATCTTGATTCAAAAAATTCAGATTTAAAATTATCTGCCGCGATTGCTTTGGCGAAAATGGGGGAAGATATTTCGATTCCTGTGGTTGTTGAGGCTCTTACGTCTCGCAATAAATCCCTTTCTTCTGCGGCGAAAAGAAATCTTGGAAATATTGATGTGCGCATTTCCAAAAATATTGATAAAATTGTGACGCACATAAACTTTAACAAAAAATAATATGCAAAAACATTTATCTTTATCGGTTGAAAAAATTGGAGAGACTGGAGATGTCTTGGTTAAATTTAATGGTGAATTCGATAAGGCTGGACATGATGAAATAAAGGAAGAACTTGGAAAGGTTGTAGATGATTTTAAAGGTATGACTCTTGTTTTTGACCTAACTGATTTGAAATTCATCAATAGTGAAGGTATCGGATATTTTATGGAAATTCGTACACATCTTGTCACTGATGGCAAAAAGCTCGTACTTGTTGCGGCAAATGCTCACGTTGCGGATGTATTTAATGCGATTGGAATAATGGAAATCATGCCTATATTTAACACTTTGAGTGATTATATAAATAAAAAATAATGAAGTTTATCGATAAGAGTATAACTAGGAAATTTATTTTTAACCTCGTAATTTTGGGGCTTGTGGTCGCTGGAATTGCAGGATATTTTTTGTTTTTCAAGGACATGAAAACTGTTTCTTTGACTCTTGTGCTTGTTGGAGTTGTTGTGATTTTGGTCTTGGTTGGAGTTTTTGTTTATTTGAATATTTCAAAACCTTTGAGTTCTGTTCTTTTTCAAGTACAGGCTTTACTTACGGGGAAACCTTATAAGAAAATTTATACTGACAGGCTTGACGAAATCGGGGTGCTTGCGTATTTTTTTAATCAAGTTACGAAAGGATTCAAGGAAGTTAGTGGTGATTTGAAAGATCGTGAAAGAATGATTGATGAGCTTGATTTGGCGGCACAGCTTCAACGGGATATTTTGCCTTTGGAAAGCCCTTTTGTAGATGGTCTTCAGGTTGTTGTTAAAAATAAACCGGCAACTGAAGTTGGTGGGGATAATTTTGATATATATACTGCGAAAGATAAAACTTATATTTATCTTGGAGATGTTACGGGGCATGGTGTTGCGGCGGGATTGATGATGACGATGGTTAATTCGCTTGCGACCGTTTTTGCGGATAGTTGTAATAATGCTTATGAAATAATGGTTAATGTGAATAAGTATATAAAAAGTCATATAAAAAAGGCTATGTTTATGACTATGGTTATGCTTTGCTTCGACAATAAAACGAAGAAATTGACGTTTGTCGGTGCGGGGCATGAGCATATTTTGATTTACAGGCATACGACCGGAGTTGTGGAGGCAATTTTGTCAGGTGGAATTGCGCTTGGAATGCTTCCTGATAATTCGAAAGTTATAAAAGAGCGTGAAATTATTCTTGAAGACGGAGATTTTGTTGTTTTGTATAGTGATGGAATTACTGAGGCGAGAAGCTCTACTGAGGAATTATATGGACTTGAAAGATTAAAGACGGCCGTAAAGGAATATGCGAGCCAATATTCGGCTGAGGGGGTGAATTATCATATTGCTAAAGATGTAACTACGTTTATGGGAAGCCATAAACAGGATGATGACATGACGTTGATTGTAATGAAACGTGATTCGAAAAATACCGCTACTGAGGCCGTGAAAGATCACAGTACTACTTGGGCGGGTTAAAATTTATTTATATTTATGAAAGAATACAGGACCAGTGATTTTGATTATGTTTTGCCGAAAAGTTTTATTGCGCAAAATCCAGTAACGCCTAGAGATAGCAGTAAAATGCTTGTTTATGATACGGCGAATGACAAAATCCATCATAAACATTTTCGCGATTTGCCTGATTTTTTGCATGTTGGAGACACGCTTGTTGTGAATAGATCGAGGGTTATTCCTGCGAGAATTCTTTTTGGCGGGCATTTTGGAAAACCGCAAAAGGAAATATTTTTGCTGAAAGAAGAATCTGAAAATATTTTTAATGTTTTGGTTAAACCCGGAAGATTATTCTTGGATGGGAAGAGTTTTATTATTGCACCGGATTTGCATGGCGAGGTTTTGGAAATTTTGGAAGACGGCACACGGAATGTGAAATTTTGGAATCCTATGGCTGAAGACGGTTTTTCGACTGAGGTTTCGGATAGCACGGTTCACGAGTTGCTTGAAAAATATGGTACAGCTCCCCTGCCACCTTACATAAAGGAGAGCACTGCGGATTTTTCGCAGTATCAAACGGTTTATGCAAAAGAAAAAGGAAGCAGAGCGGCGCCGACTGCGGGTCTTCATTTTACTCCTGAGCTTATTTCGAAAATTCGCAAGACCGGTATAGATATGCAGGAAGTTTTGCTTCATGTCGGCAGGGGTACTTTTTTGCCTGTGTCTGCGGAGAAATTGACCGAACACAAAATGCACAGCGAGTTTTTTGTTTTTTCGAAGGAAAATGCGGAGGCTTTAAATATGGCGAAAAGTGATTCTCGAAGAATTATCGCGGTCGGGACCACTTCGGTGAGGGTTTTGGAGTCTGTTTACGACAATGGATTCGCTCCAAAAAGCGGTGAAACCGATATTTTTATTTATCCCGGGAAACATGATTGGAATGTCGTTGACGCCCTTATCACGAATTTTCATTTACCAAAAAGTACTTTGATAATGCTCGTTGCGTCTTTTCTTGAGCATAAAGGGGTGAAAGATCCCGTTGCGAAGATTTTGTCTTTGTATGAAGTTGCAAAGGAAAATGATTATAGGTTTTTCAGCTTTGGAGATGCGATGTATATATTTTAGAGTTGAATTTTATCGTTTGACATATTGCTTCGTTGTAGTTGGCTTCATTGAACGGAATGGGTTTTTGAGGTATACTATATTGATTTAGTAATTAGATTAAATGAATCGTTTAGTGAAAATATTGGTAGGTTTTGTGGGGATCGCTATGTTCGGTTCTTTTGTTGCATTTGCGAATTCTTCTATTTCAGCTACAAAATCGATGGTTCTTCCGGAATCACAGACTGTAAAAATAAATAAAGAAACTGCGAAGATTACTGTTTTACTTGCTGATGAAAGTGGAAATCCTGTGAGTGGTCACGATGTGAGATTGATTTCAAGTTCAAATGATGACCTCATTGTCCCCTTCTTTGGAACGAGTGTTTCCGGTAAAAATGGTGAAGTTGTTTTTGAGGCTACGTCCACGAAAAATGGACTTGTGACTTATGTCGCTTTTGATTTGACGGCGAACAGTGTGCTCGATGCAAAATCAAAAGTTGTATATTTCGACAACGGAAATTATCTTTTTGGAAATAATAATGTCGGAAATTCATCCGGTCCTGTTTCGGCGTTAAAATTTGATAACGTGCCAAGTACCGTGCCTGCAGGAGATAGCACTACATTCACTCTGACCGCAACAGATAGCCAAGGGCAGACCGTTACCAATTATCAAGGGACTGTTAAATTTTCAATAAATGGTACGAATGCTTTTTATGCTTCGCTTCCAAATGATTATACTTTCATGACAGACGATGTTGGAGCACATGCTTTTTCGCTTGCATCTGCGTTTAAACAGGCAGGTGCGTATAACGTTGAGGCAAGAGATGTGGATTCGCCTTTGGTCTATGGAGAATATACTTTTATTGTTGTTCCTAAAACCGGAAATCAAGGAACAACTCAGGTGGTTGGATCCACTTCTTCGATCTCTATTACAAATCCGGTCGCAGGAACGTACAGTAATCCTATTCAGGTTGTAAGCGGAAATGCGAAACCGGGGGAAAAATTGAAGGTGTTTGATAATGATATTGCTCTTGGTTCAGCAGATGCCGATACTTTTGGGGCATTTACTTATACCACGAGTAAACTTTCGGATGGAGCCCATGTCATATATGTGGCTTCTGTCGATGATGTCGGAGCTGTTTTAGAAAAGAGTAAAACGGTGGCTTTCACTATTGGAAGTGGTACGCCTGAAGTTTCCGGGATTACTATTTTGCCCTCAAATGCGGTTCTTCCAAATACAAAAATAAATGTACGATTCACCCCAAAAGATTTGCTTTCTAAGGCTACACTTTCTTTTAATGGAAATCTTTACGACATGTCGGATAGCGGGAAGGGTTATTATGAGGCTTCGTTTAATGCTCCTGCGGACAATGGGGATTATCCTCTAACCTTTGTGGTTTTGGATCAGCTCGGAAGCGAATCTTTGATTGATGGTAAGAGTAGTCTTAAGGTTTCGGCAACAGGTTCGGGTGATTTTGAGAATTTACCCGATAAAGGTTTGATTGGTGATGTTGATGGTCTTACGGCAAAAGCATATGATCGCAAAGTAACTTTGAATTGGGAGAAGCCTACCGTGAATGCTGATTCTGTGAAAAATTATCGAGTGTATTATGGAATTTCTCCAACTAAATTGACTGAAGCTATTGATACTTATACGAATTCAACAACTTGGTATATTGCGAATTTAAAAAATGATACTCAGTATTATTTTGCTATCATTGCTGTTGATGCGAAAGGGGCTACGAGCAGTCATTTTAGTAATATAGTTTCTTCAACGCCAAATCCATCAGTTTTAAGTGTTCCTTCTCCTGATGTACAGCAAGGTCTTGCAGGAAGTGAGGCTGTAAATGAATTGCCAAAAGATCCTTCTCAGGCTGGTCCGGAGATGCTTTGGATGGTTGTGCTGTCAGCTTTTGGAGGTGCGTTCTATTTGAAATCTTCAAAGTTGTTTAAGTAGATTTATGAGGAAAGAGTAAGATATGCTTTATCTGGCTCGCTTTCTTTTGTTCTATTTTCAATGCTTTTCCTAACAGAACAGAATCGCCAGATAAAGCATATCTTACTCTTTCCCTACTCAATCACTACTTAAAAACCACGTTTTCTGATACAACAGAATCGCTAGATATAAGATGATTTACTCTTTTTATGACTCAATGCTTACTTAAATAACTTTGATTGTTTGGAGGGGCGTTCTCTGATAGTATTATTTTCGTGGTTATATATTATTTTTCACAAGCTGTTATTGTTTTTGGGAATTTGATGACTTATGCTATCATCGGACGAATTCTTTTTTCGTGGTTTTCGATGGGAAGTGGCGGGAGATCTACGAATAGATTTGCGCTGATTTTGAATGATGTCACTGATCCGGTCATGAATCTTGCTAAAAAGATTCCGCATACTGTGGGAATGCTTGATCTTTCTCCTATGATTGCGATTATAGGGATTGATTTAATAGTGAGGCTTGCTATATTTTTGTTAGGTAAAATTCCTTACTAAGGTAGTTTATGAAAATTCACGATACGAAGACTGGAGAATTGGTCGAATTTGAGCCCATAAATGACGGAAAGGTCGGAATGTATGTGTGTGGACCGACTGTTTATGATTTTGGGCATTTGGGGCACGGCAGAAGCGCTGTGTGCTTCGATGTGATTCGGAGGTATTTTATTTATAAGGGGTATGATGTGAAATTTGTGTCGAATTATACTGATATTGATGACAAAATGATAAATCGTGCGAAGGAAAAAGGTATTAGTGTCGAGCAGTTGGCGAATGAGATTATTCCGGAATATGTTCGTGATTATACAGCGCTTGGAGTTATGCCTTCGGATATTTCGCCAAAAGCGACGGACAAAGACAATATTGCGGAAATGATTGATATTATTGAGAGGCTTGAGAAGAAAGGACATATCTACGTTTTGGATGACGGTGTTTATTTTGATGTAAAAACTTATAAGGAATATTGCGAATTTAGTGGACAGAAGCTTGAGGATTTGAAAGTCGGGGCGAGAGTTGACGTGAAAGAAGGCAAAAGAAATCCTTATGATTTTGTGCTTTGGAAGTTCAAAAAAGAAGGAGAACCGGCTTGGCCAAGCCGGTGGGGAGAAGGTCGTCCCGGTTGGCATATCGAATGTAGCGCTATGAGTTTTCTTCATTTGGGTGAAAAATTTGATATTCATGGAGGTGGGCTTGATCTAGTTTTTCCGCATCATGAATGTGAAGTCGCGCAATCGCTTTGTGCGTTTGGACCGGATTCGTTTGCAAAATATTGGATGCATAACGGATTTATAAATATCGACAATGAAAAAATGAGCAAAAGTTTGGGGAATTTTTTTACTTTGAGAAATGTTTTTGAAAGATATGATCCGAAAATCGTGAGATTTATGTTTTTGCAAACGCATTATAGAAATCCGATAAATTTCAGTTTTGATTTGTTGGAACAGTCAAAGGCGGGACTCGAAAGGTTGAGAAATTTTGCGAGAAATTTGAAAGTTGGATATGAAAGCTTGTCGAAGGATGTCTATGAAGTTGGGGCTGTAAAGCTGACTGTTGACGCCAAGCATATGCAAAAAGGATTTGAGGAATTTATGGACAATGATTTTGATTTATCCGGTGCGCTTGGTGTGGTTTTTGATCTGGTTAAATCTGTGAATGGTTTACGGGATGCCAAAAAACTTACTCAAGAAGACGTAGATGAGGCTGAAAAATTTTTGAAAAATGTTGATGAAGTTTTGGATGTGATATTTGAAGAAGAGGAAGATTTAGATGGTGATGTAAAGGCTTTGATTGAAAAACGAGAAGAAGCGAGAAAATCAAAAGACTTCGCGATGTCTGATAAAATTCGTGATGAGCTCAAGGCAAAAGGAATCGAGCTTGAGGATACGGCAGGTGGGACTATTTGGAAGAGGGTTTAATAATGTCTACTTGTTTTTTGAAAGCTTGTAGATTGCAAGGATTTCTTTTGCCGCCTTTTCGGATTTACCAGATTTTATTTGATCAACAACATGTGTGACCAAATGGTTCTGCAGAATCAAGTCCTCAACTCCGGAAAGAGCTTGCTTAACGGCTAGGGACTGCGTAATTATATCTATGCAGTATTTTTCCTCTTTTACCATGCGTTGTAGTCCCCTGATTTGGCCTTCTATAATTTTCAGACGACGTTCGGCTTTGCTTTTTATATCTTTTTTCATAAATTCGCGGTTAGAATACCCCCTAGGGGTGTTAATTGTCAATAATAAACTTATTGTGCTGGATGTCGTGGAATTGCCCTGTACCTTGAAGTAATCATTTCATTTCTGTTTCTTCCATCTTGCCAGTCAATATTTCTGAACCATACAATCTCATTTATGGATGGTTGATAATCTTTTTCCTTTGGAATGTTATGACTAAGGTATGGGTCTTGTAAAGTAGAAATTCTGCCGTCAGATGTCCCGTAGATTTTTACGTATGCATCATCGCCTTCAACATATGATTGAATAAAAATGAAGGATGGGGTGTCGTTTGTGAAAATTAAATCCGGTCCTGTGCTAAAAACTGTAGCATCCAAGCCCTCTCCGAATTTTTTGTAATAAGTGACGTATAGGCTATGAGGTTGACGTTCAGCGATCTGTAATCCTGCAAGGAGTGCAGATCGCTAGACCGTAGTCGAGACTTGACATAATCCGCCTCCAAGAGTTTGAATCAAATCTTTCCAGTTATTACCGAGATTCCTAAACTTTCGTATGTTGTTTTTACCTCTACTTCACCAATTTTGAGAGAGATTTCCCTGTTTTGTTTTTCAGGTTTTTCTAAATTTTGCTGAGAATTTGCTCCCATTACGGTCAAGATAATGACAACAGCAACCGTTGCGCCAAAGATGTATTTTTTCATTTTTGTTTTTTTGATACCCCTTAGGGGTATCACTTAAGTATAATAACATATTTTTCCGTTATCGTAAGGTTTGCGAGTTGATTATTTTTTTGGGATGCTTGACATTACGTACCCCCTAGGGGTATTTTGGTGTCATGAATTATGCTATTAAAAAGAAAGTAATTCGTAGGCTTAAAATTATTGAAGGGCAAGTCCGGGGGCTGCGGAATATGGTTGAGAGGGAAGATTATTGTATCGATATTATCAATCAGTCGCTTGCGGCAAAAAGTGCTTTGTCCGTAGTGGAAGATTTGATGCTTGAAAATCATCTTTCTTGCCATGTTGTCGAACAAATAAAGTCCGGTAATGTTGCAAAGGCCACTAAAGAAATTTTGAACGTCTACAAGCTTTCAAAAAATAAATAATTTATAATTTCACGTATATGTCTAAGAAAATACTTTTCATTGTTGGTGCAATTGTATTGCTTGTTGTAGGTGTAGTTGTATTTAGTAATGCAAAGACTAAAGAAAATAGATTACGATTGTCGGCTCTTACGCAGGACGTTAAGGCTGTCGTTGTTGCTGATTCTACCTGTGGATGCTGTAAGCTCTATGCTAAATATCTTGAGCAACAGGGGTTTGATGTAGATTTACAGGAAAAATCTCAGGCTGAGGTGGATGCTTATAAAAAAACTAATAATATTCCTGATTCTTTGAAAAGTTGTCATACGACTCGCATAGGAAAATATGTTATCGAAGGCCATATTCCTATGGAAGGAATTTCAAAATTGCTTGAAGAAAAACCTGATGCGCTCGGCATTGGTATGCCTGGAATGCCTTCCAGTTCTCCTGGAATGCCTGGGCCTAAAAATATGCCTTTTATCATGAATCTTATTACTAATGACGGGCAGAAAGGTGATTTATTCTTAAAAATCTAAATAATTATGTTGAAAAAATTCTCTGCATTGTTTGCTACGGCCTTTGGAATTAATATTTTGTTTTCGAAAGTCGCACTTGCTCATTGTCCGCTTTGTACAATTGGGGCTGGAGCGGTTGCTGTTGGAGCGATGTGGCTGGGAGTAAGTTCTTTTTCTGTGGCTATTTTTATTGGAGCCTTTGCTATGGCAATTGGTTTGTGGATTGGGAAGTTGATAAAAAAACAGTATGTTCCGCATCAAACTTTGATAATCGGGCTGATATCTTTTGTTACAACTGTTTTTCCGCTTGAGCCTTTATTCTACGATAATACTGCGGTTTTTATCTCTCTGACAGGAGATTATGGAACTTGGTTGAATACGACTTATGTGATTGATAAATTTTTGATTGGAAGCGTTATCGGGGCGCTTATTCTCATTTTTAGTCCTAGAATCAGTAGATCTATTTCCAAGGCAAGAAAAAATAAAATGATTCATTATCAAGGAATGATTGTTACTTTTTCGACTCTCTTATTGGTAGCTTTATTTTATGAAATATTTTTGAGATGAATGATTCTGTTTTTTTAATTTTTGGGTCAATTACTATATTATTTCTTTTGTTCATTATTTTTAGAGCATTTTTGAAGATAAGAGTTTGCGCTTTGTGTGCGAGTGTTGGTTTGACCTGGGTTGCATTATTGACTTTATATCGTCTAAATCTTTTCAACAATCCCCTACTTATAGCTTTATTGATTGGAAATAGCGTTGTCGGTTTGTATTATTTGGTTGAGAAAAAAATCTCTGAGAAATTTCATGTTTTCAGATTGCCCTTTTTCTTGACTCTACTTTTGGTTGGATATTCTTTGATTGGAATTTTTGATTTTGCTGAGATTGCTTCGAGTATTGTTCTTGTTTTGGGGTTATGGGGCGTGTTTGGACTTATGTATTTCTATAGGAATAATTCGCGTTTCAAGTCATCTGTTTCGCATATAATAGATTGTTGTAAAAATTGGTAATTTAAAATTTAACCATATTTATTTATGAAAAAGAAATCTAAAAAATTCTGGAAAAAATATAGTAGACCGTTTTCTGTTGCTTTATTGGTTGTTTCTATTTTGACTTTTAATTTGTTATTTAGGGTGGAAATTTTTCTACGTTGGAATGTTTCTACTACTGAGAATACTTTTGAAAATAAAACGGCAAATTTGAAAAAGAATCTTTTTCCTGATGGAGGCAAAGAATTACCTGTAAAATGGGGAGATCTCGGCCAAAAATTGGTCGCAGATGGTGTGATCGATCAAGATCTTTTTGAGTCTATTTACGTCGAAAGAGGAGGGATGAATGAATATGAAAAAAATCTAATGTATGGTGCTGAGAACAATAATCTAAAAATTACGGCCGAAAATGCGGGGTTTTTATTGAATGTCTTTTGGGGATTGGGCCTTTCGAATAAAAACCCCATACTTGAGAAGGGGCCGATGCAAGATGTGCAATATGGAGGCGCAGGAAGTTTTGCTTCGACCGGTGGTTGGACTTTGGGGGTTGGAGATGCGATGAATCACTATAGTATGCATAATTTTATTCCTTTGACTGACGAACAGCAGATTTTGGTTGAGGCGGTCTCTCAAAATATTTATAGACCTTGCTGTGGCAATTCTACGTATTTTCCTGATTGCAATCATGGAATGGCAATGCTCGGGTTTTTGGAGTTAATGGCGTCACAAAATGCTACTGAGAAGGAAATGTACGATGCGGCTTTAGCCTTAAATTCCTATTGGTTCCCGAGTAACTATCTGACTATTGCGAGTTATTTTGAAAAAGAAGGTGTGTCTTGGGGGGATGTTTCTCCGGTTGACGTTTTGGGGTTCAATTATTCAAGCTCTGTAGGCTTCAGGCAAGTTCTTTCTCAGGTTAATCCAGTACAGACGCAAGGTGGCTCAGGATGCTCGGTTTAGTGGGCTTGTATATTGTTTACTGACTGAAAATGACAAAAAGCGGAGGATAAATTGATTTAAAAGTGGTTTATTTTGTTGTTCCGTGTTGACGAAGGCGAGGTATTGACTTATAATTATACATTAAGTTTAGTTTTTATTTAATCTTAATTAAATGTCTCAGACTGATCTTGTGCAGGAAGATGTAACCGTTTCAACTTTGAACCCTGAAAATGTTGACCAAAGGTTGTTTGCTGAGATTTTTGATGGTATTGGTCGAGGAATCGAGGAGTTGAAAGCTAATTCACTGGTTCGACTTAATTCTGAAAATCTAAAGAAGTTGAGCGAATTAGATAAGGTTTATTTTCTTTTAGCTCCTGAATTGGCCAAGTATTTGGAGGAGAATCCCGAGGCTATTTCTGCAAATAATGATGTGATTAAAAATTGCTTTTCGCGTTTGGGCGAAAAATTTCCTTGGAGAAGTGAATTACAAGATTTAGGGGATTTCCATGAATTTGGTATTCTTTCTGAAAATGATGTTTTTTTAGGAAATTTTCATCTAGTGCCTTATTGGGCGTCTGGGGGGGAAAGTTATACGGCTATTGATTTAGTTGTGTATTTGCACGAGGGGCAGGTCAAAACTAAGCCGATGGCTAAAAAGGCTATTACCGTTGGGAGTGCTGATCTTGTTGTAAAATCTCATCTTTCTCGGTTAGCGGATTTGGAGCAAAGAGGTATTAAGATTGCTAAAAATTATGGCGAAAGAGGTGCAGTGATTTTTCAGGACTTGTATCATGATTCCATGCGGCAGGTTATTGAGGCGATAAAGGTCGATCCTATTGCAAATAAAGGTTTGTTAGATGGATTAGTGCGTATAGCTTATGTTTTAGATAGTAGCGGCTATGATACTATGAAATTTTTAGATGACATGATTTTTGATGGGCAAAATTTTAGATATGTTGATGGTGGACATGATTTGGGAGATAGGCGTGATAAGTCAATTCCTCTAAGTCCATTTCTACGCAGTGTTATTAAGGAATTTCCAGCTCTAAGCTATCTTACCCAAAAGTTTCCAGATGCGGAAGCTTTGATTAGAGAGTCTTATGGTCAACTTTCTGAATCTGAAGTGGATTCGACTGTGGAGGATGTTGCTTATAAAGTTTCTTCTTCTTCTCTGTAGTTGTATTTTAATTTGGTATGCGTTTCTTGGCTGCTATGTTTATACTGTGTTTGTTGTATCTTTTTCGTATTTCGCTGGATAGTTTTGGGTCGTCTCCAAACTTTTGTAGTAAGTCTGCAAGACCTGTGCTTATTTTATTTTCAGATGCGGATTCGATGTTCACACTACTGCTTCCGAAGTATATCCATCGTTTGCCATTGTAAAGAAAATTCTCAACGATATTTCTTGATTTTATTCCTTCTGCATCCATTAATGCTGCGGCATAAATTAATCCGTCGAGAATGTCGCATCTTTTTCTGACGTCGAAATCAGAATTATTTGCTACACTTAGTACTGTAGCATTACTTGATGGTACATATTCTCTTAATAGCGCTGGTGCTCCTTCGTTGTCCGTTGTTGTGCCATACATTTTAGGAGTCCCTGTCTTTAGTCTTGATAAGTGTCGTGTCGGATTTGCTCTTCTTAGTAGTTTTTCAAATGATTTTGTGCGATTTACTTCTCCTTCAGCTAAAGCTTTATTTATGCCTCCTTCCGTCGTCTCTTCATTGTCAAATGATTTTACTAGAAATCTTCTGTGGATTTGTTTACCTTTTTTGTCTATAAGTGAAACAATATATGCTGTGAATGAAGATCCTATGTAACTGATTTTTTGTTTTGGAATGAATTTTTCTATTGCAAGGAATACTTCTCCGTCTTCCAATATGCCGTTTGCTCTTATTGTTTCCTCTGACATAAATTTGTCCCCTGTTTCGTGAATTTCTAGCATTTTATCTACCTTTTTACTCATCCATCCTGCTTCGTATTTGATTGCTTCAACTTTTTTCTCCGGTGTGTCTTCGTTGCTACCGTGGCCGACATTTCCTCTTATGTCCCAACCATATCTTCCACGAATTGTTTGCCCTGTTGTGTCCTTATCCGGCATTGTAGGTCCAAGTTGTCTTCTCCATTCATCTACGGCTCCTCCTTGCTCTGAATAAAGAAGTACCATTGTTGTGGCGCCACTTGTCATATATTTTTCGAAACGAGCCCATGCGGTCGTTTTTCCGTTTGTTTCAGCATCCGGCTTTGCGCTTAACATATCGTAAATACTCGCATAGAAATATTTGACATCACTCGGGGTCATATGTGTAGGCAACGCAAAAAGAACTCTTAATGGAGGTAAAATTTCTTCACGTATGATTTTGCTTGCTATTGTGCTGTCACTTGATTCACTTTTTCCTTTATGAACTTGTGGTTTAATTAAAGCGACTGTGATTTTTTCTGCTTCTATTAATTCTTGTAGTTTTGGATTTTTTAAAAGCTGAGATACGAGTCTGACTCTTTCTTTTTCTCTTTCGTGCAGTTGCACTGCATTACATTCAGGGTCTGTTGTTAATCCTTCCTCTTTTGCAAAATCGTCAGGCCGTACATCACAAAGTCTTGCATTTATGTTTTCACGGCAATGATACGGAGTTGAGATAACCGGAGAAAGTGTCAAATCTTCCGGAAAGTCCTTTATGTCTTCTGGTAAAGATTCTTTTGTATACATTGCAAAAATGAGTTATGAATATTCTTATTGCAAGTTGTAATTTTAACCAGAAATATTACTTTTGTCAAGGACTTTTAGTAGTCCATGAATATTGTAGATGTCCCCTGCTCCCATTGTTACGATTATGTCGTATTTGGAGTGGTTTTTGAGGATGAATTTTGCTGTTTTTTCGAGGCCGCCACCATCTGTGGCTTTTTGTTTTTTGCAGGCTTTGTTTATTTCTTCTGCGAGGATTTTTGCGGAGATTTTTTTTATATCTTCGGCTTTGTCGCGGACTTTATAAATATCAGGGATAATTACTTCGTCTACTGCGTGAAATGAGTTTGAGAAACCTTTTAAGAGTTCTATTGTGCGATTGTGTTGATGTGGCTGGAATACACAAAGGATTTTTGAGTGAGGATTGTCTTCGCGAATTGCGGCGAGGGTTAGCGTGATTTCTGTTGGATGATGGCCGTAATCGTCGATGATTCTTGTTTTGCCTATGAATGGTTTTTCTTCGAGCCTGCGCCAAGTTCCTTTGAATTTTTTTATTGAAGACTCTATGTCTTTTGAGGAAATTTTTAGCAAATCCCCTAATATTGCCGCCATTGAGGCATTTAGCTTGTTGAAGGCTCCGACAACGTGTGGAGTAATTTTTGTTGTGGTGTTTTTTCCGTGCAAAATATTATTTTCCCTGTCGAAGAAAAAGTTAGCGATCTTGTTTCTTTCGCTTAAGGCAATCACTTTATTTTGATTTCCCGACACGTTTTCCGCCTTATTAGTTGCATCAACTGAATTTTTGTCATCACTATTTATTATTACAATCCCGCCTTTTTTTAGTTTTTCTGACATTTGAGTGAATGCACTTTTGTAGTCTTTTAAATCTTTGTAATAATCCAAATGATCAGCTTCTATGTTTGTTATTATGAGAATATTTGGATGAATATTCAAGAAAGATCTTTTGTATTCGCAGGCTTCTATAACCAGATATTTGGACTTCCCCACTCTGAAATTTTGATTACCAAATTCGCGTATTTTTGTGCCGATTACTACTGTCGGATCGAGTCCTGCGTTCTTGAGTAAAAGTGCGGTCATGGCTGTAGTTGTGGATTTTCCATGTGCTCCAGCAACAGCAATTGTAAAATATTCTTTTGAAAGTTCTCCTAATGCTTGTGGATATGTGATAGTTTCGATCCCTAGTTTTTCGGCTTGCAGAAGCTCCGGATTGTCTTTTGGTATTGCCGGAGAATAGACCACTAGAGTCGTATCTTTTGTGATATTTTTAGCATCATGACCTATCGAAACTTTTATCCCGCTCTTTTTTAATACAGTGGTAATTTCACTCGCCTCCATGTCTGAACCGCTCACTGTGAAGCCTTTTTTCTTCATGATATGAGCGATGGCAGAGGTGCCGATTCCGCCAATTCCTATAAAATGTATATCTTTCTTTTTCAGCATTTGAGTAAATGTTTTACTTATGATAGAGTTTTTTCGCCTAAAAATGCAATATGTCTTCACGTTTTTCTCATACATCCAGCCTTACAAGAGCTATTATAATTGTTGAATTTTTGCTTGTCTCTTACTTGATTTATTCTCTTACGAAGAATGTTTACAATAGTTATAAGATAGATAGCTATATTGATACTTTTCGTGCAGAAAATGAGCGGATTGCCCAAGAAAATGCGAAAAAAAATGATGATTATCTTTATTTTACATCTGAGGAGTATATCGATAAAATCGCGAAACAAAGCCTTGGATTGGTTAATCCCGGTGAGGAAGTTATTGTGCTTTCGGAGGATGTTTTGAGTAAGAACGAAGATCTCTTGGAGGGTGGAACTGGTGATTTTGCTAAAGATGCAGGACTTTCAAATGCACAAAAATGGTGGAAGTTCTTCTTTGGTGGTTGAAGCGACTTTCGTTTGACTTTAGCGATGAATTGCCGTATTTTTTCATGGCTAAAATGTTCTTTAATGGCGCGGGGTAGAGCAGTGGCAGCTCGTCGGGCTCATAACCCGGAGGTCGGAAGTTCGAATCTTCCCCCCGCAACCAAAATTGCTTTTTCGTTTAATTCAAACCTGTCAGGGTAGCTCAGCTGGTTAGAGCGTCGGATTCATAACCCGGAGGTCGGGAGTTCAAGTCTCCCCCTTGACACCAATAGAAAACCTTTTAGAAAGGTTTTCTTCCTTTCTAAAACATTCGAGACCCAACGCAAAAAACTAAAGATTTAATCTTATTCTAATTTGATTAAGGCTTTTCAGGTGGCATTGGAATGTTTGGCGGAGTTGAGCTTTGTGACGGCGGTCCTGCCAATATTTGTGCCATTGCGTTGCCTTCAGGAGGTGCTGAGAGGTTTGGTTGGCCCGGTATTTTGCTTACGTCGACGGGGTCTGAATTAAGGTCGATTCCTATTCTTGTCTCAATTTCTTCTTCTACGAATTGTCTCTTTCTTCCGTGTTTTAATCTCGCAAATTCCCAAATTACCTTTCCTAACTTTGGATTTTTGTCTGTAGTATCCCAAATTGTTGAGACTGAGAATGGGCGCGAAGTTGTATTATTTATATTTAATTTGCAGTACATTTTATAATTCGAAATTCCGATAACGTCTTGTTCGGTGAGTGACGGTGCGTATTCTTTTGCCAAATATTCTCCGTCTTCCGCACCGACTTTGAAAGAACAAAGTGTACCGACGTTACCAAAGACCGCGTCTCTGATTTGTGTTGATGTTGTGCCGAATTTGCTTGTTACAAGCTGGTTTATATACTGATGGGCCATTATCAAATCCAAGTGATATTTTCTGGCTTCGGAAAGGATAGAACAGAAGCTATCTGTCGCGAAGTTCTGGAACTCATCCACGTACAGGAAGAAATCTTTACGTTTTTCTTCGGGTATGTCTGTTCTACTCATGGCGGCCATTTGTATTCTGGCGACGATAACCAGTCCGAGAAGCTGAGTATTTAAATCTCCGATTTTACCTTTTGAAAGCTTTACGAAAAGTATCTTTCCGCTGTCCATTATTTCTCTAAAATTGAATGAAGAATTTTTTTGTCCGATTGTGTTTCTCATAATCGAATTTGTGATGAACGGACCGAATTTTGCGCTAAAATACGGGATCATTTCTTGTCTTTCTCTGTCTCCTGTTGCGGCGTATTCATGCTCCCAGAAAGCTTTTACTACTGGGTTTTTGACTTTTGCAACTTTGTATTTTAAGAAGGCGTCATCTGTAAATATTCTTGGAATATCGATAAGGGTGGCTCCTTCTTCTTGGTCTTCCATCAGCGTTAAACATGCATTTCTAAAATAATGCTGAATACGTGGACCGAAGATTTCGTCACCGAAAAGTTTGATAAAAATTTCCGTTGCCTGAGATGACGCAAGATCCATATCTGCGGAAGTTTTTGCTTCCAAAATATTTAGACCCATCGGTCTTTCCGTATCACCTGGATCGAAAATTATCACGTCTTTTGCTCTTTCTTTTGGGACATAATCCATTAAGTCATCGATCAAGTCGCCGTGCGGATCAATCACGCAAATACCTTCTCCATTTTTGATATCTTGTCTTGCCATGTATGATAAAAGCGCAGACTTACCCGATCCGGATTTTCCTATTATATAATGATGACGCGATCTGTCGAGTTTCTGGAATCTTATTTCTTTTTTGCTTCCTCGGTATACGTTATGTCCAATGAGTATTCCTTCCGTAGGCATATCTACCGGAGCCGGTAAAACCTTGTAATCAAGCCATCTGATTGCCGGTGTATAGTTGTATCTTGAATTAGGAAAATGAAAAATAGATGACAGTTCATCTTCTGCGAGTAGGTTCAGATCTTCTCCAAAAAATAGAAATTTTGTGTAAAGAAGTCTGTGTCTAAAATTAAATAGAAATAATTTGTCATTTATAAAATCTATGAAAAATAATCTTTGTGTGTTGAACCAGTTTGAGCTTGGATCTTTGAACATGCTTAAACTTACGACGATATTGTTGCTGATTTCTTCCGCTCTTGATTCTGTTTTTGCCGTGGAAAGAAGTCTTATTACTGCATCGTAGCCGGATTGTCCGGACTTTTCACCGATTCTTTTTGCAGTTTCT
Organism: Candidatus Peregrinibacteria bacterium CG_4_10_14_0_2_um_filter_38_24; assembly: GCA_002792535.1. Classification (GTDB taxonomy): domain Bacteria; phylum Patescibacteriota; class Gracilibacteria; order UBA1369; family LOWO2-01-FULL-3; genus UM-FILTER-38-24. Next base: position 29,728 of record PFOM01000021.1, read on the forward strand.
TCTTTACTCTGTAGCATACGAACATATCCACCACCTGTGTCCTTTGTTTCTTCTTTGTCCATTTTTTCATATCCCATAAATATTCCTCTAAATACATTTAAAATCGGGCCAAAAATAGGGATGTTCCATCCTTCGTTCGCTTTTCCTTTAAAATATTTTTCACCAAAATCTTCCGCTTTTTTGCTCCAATTGTCATCGCTAGGTCTTACAACCAGTTGAATTACTGCAGTTTCGTCTTCTGTAAGTTTTGAGAAAATATTCGTCATGTCGTTTAACGGATCGTTTTCCAAAACTTTGAATGTTTTGATAGGGAACCAATATTTTTGTTCTTGATAGGCGTAATATCCTTTCATATTATTATTTGGAAGGATTTCTTCGTATCTTTGCGTGATTTCAACTTCAGCATCCGGATAGTACGCTGTGATTTGTTTTTCGAGGATGTCCTGATAGTATCTAGGCGTTGTGACGTAGAAATTTACAACTTTTTGTTTTGCCACGAGCTCAAAAGAAAAAACGTTATTTCTAAACATCTTTGTTCTTACTATGTTTCCAAAATTTAGTCCTTTGGTTTCGTATAGATTTCTGAAAAACTGTGACATTATCGCGACTTTCTCTTTAAAATCTTTTTCTGTGGCTTTTTCTTTGTCTTTTGGTGAATCTTCCCTTGGAAGCGTGATTTTCATGTAAACAAGATTTTTCGAATCCAAATATCTATATGTAAATCGTAGTAGCCAAAGGAATAATTTTACTCCTAAATAAAGCCCCATTGCCCACAAAATTATTCCAAGCGGGTGAGCTTTTATGAATTCCCAGAGGTTTGAGGCGAAACTTTGCATACTTTTGTATTTGTTTTTATCTGAGTATTATAGCAGAAAAAGGGCTTTGGTACAAGGGGGAAGCTCGGGGGGATGAGCTTAAATTTAATTTTGATTTTCTCTTCTCTTTCGTATTAGCAAATTCCATTCTTCTTCTGTTTTTTCTCCTTCTGTTTTTTCTATTTCATATTTCCATGCTTCCAGATCGCTTTTTTCTTCGAATTCTCTTTCTTCTTTTTCCCTTCTTGTTCTATATTTCAATCCTTCTTTGCGAACAGCTTCCTTTATTTTTTTAGGGCCACCTTTCAGTTGTTTGAGATACTGTTTGAATTCTGGCGTAAGTGGAAACGTGTCCGATTCAAATATGATTTCCTCCTCTCCCCATTCGGGTGTATTGATCTCTATTCCCATTTTTCTGAGATAATTTTTAAAATTTTCCTCTTTTTCTTCTTTCAGCTTGAGAATGTTTTTAAGTTTTTTGAGAATCGCTTGCTTCATTTCTTCAGGATTTTGCATTGTTTTTAGATAGTTTTCGTAGGCTTGATCCCACAAAATATCGTGCATTTTTCCGTCTAATTTAATTATGAATTTTTTCTTGCCGTCTATTCTTCTAATCTTTATTCCTGTTGTTTCTTCAAAATACTCTTCGAATTCTTGACTGTTCATTTCTTTCGGGTTTGTCTTTTTTTCTATTTCTATTTCTTCGCTTGGTTCTTCCTTTTTCTCTGCTCTTTTATCTCCACACGTCGCAAAAAATAATGTTCCGGTAGTTGCCGTTGCAATAGTGGCCACTGCCAATATAATCCTCCTAATATTAAAAGTGGTTTGATCTCGTTTGAACATTTCCAGTCTATCGACAGGATTACTTGATATTGGATCTGTGCCAGGTAATCGTTCCAACATAATTGATTTTAACGATGATGATGTACTTGTAACACCTTGGCCGTAAAAAGTCAATCTAAACTTGACGTATTTAAAAATGTAATTCTGATTCTAATTCATCATCTTTATCGTCAGCGTTGTCTTTTATTTTGGAATTAGTACAAAATACGCATTAATTCTAAAATAAAAGACAATTTGTGGAAAAGTTGACATTATTTGTGCTAATTTTACGGCTTCCTATATGTTTTTCTTTTCTGATTCTTCTGGTGAAAATTTCTGGAATGCTTTTTTAAATTCTGGATTATCCATAAATGATTTTGTTAGGCAATTTTATTTAATATGATCCCCTCCAAGTCCTCTATTTTGACTCTCTCTTGCTTCATGGAGTCGCGTTCGCGGATTGTTACGGTTTGGTCGGCGATCGTGTCGTAATCGACTGTGACGCAGAATGGTGTACCAATTTCATCCTGTCTTCTGTAACGTTTTCCGATTGCGCCGGAATCATCATATTCGATGTCAAATTTCTTTTTTAGTGTGTCGAATATTTCTTTTGCGATTCCTGTTAATTCGTCTTTCTTCATCAATGGGAAAATTGCGGCTTTTACAGGTGCGATTTTTGGGTCAAATCTCATTACTGTGCGTTTTTCACCATCAACTTCGTCTTCGTCGTATGCGTCGATCAATGTGATCAATAAAGTTCTATCTGCTCCAAATGAAGGCTCGATCACGTGTGGAATGTATTTTTCATTTGTGAAAGGATCCAAATATGATAGGTCTTTTCCTGAAAATTTTGAATGTTGAGTCAAATCATAATCGCCTCTATAAGCCAATCCCATCAATTCTCCCCATCCGAATGGAAATTTATATTCGATATCAAAAGTCATTGAAGAATAATGCGAAAGTTCGTCTTTTTCGTGTTCTCTAAATCTCAAATTTTCTTTATTTACGCCTAAAGCCAAGTACCATTCCCAACAAGATTTTTTCCATTCATCAAAAATTTTCTTTATTTCTGCTTTTTCTTTTGGTGAAACAAAATACTCGATTTCCATTTGTTCAAATTCACGCGTGCGGTATGTGAAATTTCCAGGAGTTATTTCATTTCTAAATGATTTTCCGATTTGTGCGATTCCAAAAGGAACTTTTGCGCGGCATGTTTGGATTACATTTTTGAAATTTGTAAAAATTCCTTGTGCCGTTTCAGGTCTTAAATAAATCGCAGTTGATGTTTCCTCGACAACTCCTTGGTGAGTTCTGAACATTAAATTAAACGACCTTGGTTCGGTGAAATCCATCTTTCCGCATTTTGGACATTTTAATTTATTCTCTTTTATTATTTCTCCGATTTGTTTAAGAGTTTTTCCTGCGGCGGCTTCTATTCCAAGACTTTCTTCAATAAGTTTGTCTCCACGAATTCTTTCCTTACAATTTTTACAATCCATCAACGGATCTGAAAATGAAGTAACGTGTCCTGATGCTTCCCAAACTTTTGGATTCATCAAAATCGCAGAATCAAGTCCAATCACGTCGTCTCTTTCTCTTACAAAAGTATTCCACCAAAAAGCTTTAATGTTTTGTTTCAGTTGTGCGCCATATGGGCCGTAATCCCAAGTATTTGCGAGTCCTCCATATATGTCTGAGCCCGGAAAAACGAATCCCCTTCTCTTACACAGTGATACTATATCATCTAATTTTTTATCCATTATTTTGTTATTAAAGTTCTCATATAGTTTACAAAGCTGTTGTCAAATTTACAACAACACTTTTTTATTCGAAAAATGGCTCATTTTAGGCGTTTTTATTTTTCTCGACTTGAAAAAGTTTTAATAAAAATTTTACGTGAGATAGTTTAATCACTTCTTAACCCACTTTGTGTATGGATATATTAGATTTTAAAAGTTTCACTTTAGATCTTGTTTCTAGAAAACTTTTTGTTTCCGGAAAATATATTTATTTGAGAAATAAAGAATTTTCTTTGTTGGAATATTTTATAAAAAATATTGGTAAAGTTTTGAGTCGAACAAGAATTCTTGAAGAAGTTTGGGACCGAAATATTCTTTGTCCTACAAATACTGTCGATGTTCACGTGAGTTCTTTAAGGAAAAAAATAAAATCATGTAAAAACGTAGATTTCATCAGGACTGTGCCATGCGTGGGCTATGTGTTTGAAAAAAATTATTAATCAACAACCTATTTTGGCAAATGTTACAACACCTTTTCTTTGCGTAGATTGCAAAGTGTTTTTATAATTCACATAAAGTTTTATCTTTACATAACCCTCCTCCCCTATGGTTAATGGCAATAATGCAAATGTTGTTCAAACGATTCTTGAACTGCCGGATTTAATGAACAACATGCTTCTTTTGTTGTCAGATAAAGAAAAAGTCGTCATCAATAAAAGATTTAGTCTTGGTGGAAATGGCAAACATACTCTTGAAGATATCGGTCAGGAATTTGCTGTCACTAGAGAGCGAGTTAGACAAATCGAAAAAAGTGCTCTAGCAAAAATGAGACGCAATGTTTTTAATTCTACTTTGAGGTATATACATGAATTCGTTGGCGATTGTGTTAATGAAAATGGCGGGATTATGAATGAAGAAAAACTTGTTGAGGCATTGATAGATGTAATGCCTGCGAATTTTGCTGTCGACAAAAGCAGTATTCATCTTGCATTAAATCTTCATGAAAAACTTGAATGTGTCGGTAACACTATTAATTTTCACCCTTATGTAAGGGATAAATCGATTTCAGATTATTCTTTAAAATATGCTTCTGGGCAACTTGTGAATCAAATGTATAGATATGGAAATATTAAAAGTATTGAAAAAGTTCACAATGATTTGAAAGATACTTTTGAAGGAATCAGTTTTGATTTAACAAAAATAAAATCTCTTATCGAAATTGATAAGAGGCTTACTCTTCTTGATAATGAGCTTGTCGGACTTCTTGAGTGGAGACATGTGAATCCTAGAACTCTTCGCGATAAAATTATGTATATTTTGAGGGGTGAGAAAAAACCAATGCATTTTACTGAGATTGCTGACAGAATTTCTTCTGCAAAATTTGATGGTAGAAGTGTGAACATGCAAGCTGTTCATAATGAACTTATAAGACACGATCAATTTGTTTTAATTGGAAGAGGTATTTATGCGCTTAAGGAATGGGGATTTGAAAGCGGGACTGTTGCTGCTGTTATTGAAGCCATTTTGGCTGATAAGAAAGAATTGTCTCAGGACGAGATTATCGAACAAGTTTTGAAACAAAGACAGGTAAAAAGAATTACAATTATGCTTGCGTTGAAGGATGGGGGGAAATTTGAAAGAGTGGGAAGAAAAGTTTATAAACTGCGAAAGTAGATTTTACTAAAAAGGAAGCATCCGGAAATACTTCCGAGAAACGGTGCTTCCTTTTTTTGTATACGTTTGTTGTGAAAACTGAACGCAATCATTTCTCGAAAGCATTTCCGGATGCTTCCATATACAATAAAATCTATTTCACGATAAACTTTATATGACAGTAAAGTTTTCTTTATTCTTTTCGTATTCGATTTCATCCGTGGAGTTGTTTTTCGTGATTAAGTCTACTGTTTCGTTGCGGGATTGGTCGAAGAATTTTGATTTTGCTTCTTCTAACGTTCCTTTTACTTCGCTGTTATTGGGGTCTGTCTGTAAAATTTCTTCGGCTACTTTTATCGCTTCTGAGTATTTATTTATTTTCATCAGTGTCGATAAATAATCTCCTCCTTTGTAAACGAATTCTCCTTTGCTTGCCAGCTGTGATTCATGCTGTCTTCTTCTTGTTTGCTCATCTAATTCTTTTATTCTTTGATTTTTGTCGTCTATCTTTTTTAATTCTTCGACGAAATTGTAAATCACGTCGAATTTTTCTGAGTCTACAAGCTCTTTTTTGTCTTTGATTTTTTTTTCAATAAGTTTATCTCTAAATTCTATTACAAGTTGTTTTGTTACTTCATTGCTGGAATTATTTGTTTCCAAAAAATACAATTCATCGATCATTCTTTCTGGAGATTCTTGTAATATTTTTGTAAGTCTTGCCCTTTGATTTTTTTCAAAATCTTTTTTGTATTCTTCAATTTGTTTTTTGTATTTTTCTTGAGCTTCAAGAAAAAGGTCGTTTAATTTTCCGTTATTTCTGGAGAACTGAAGAAGGGGTTCTAGTTTTTTTAATATTTCCGCATATTTTTTTTCATCCCATAGAGGTTTTAACCCTTCTATTGTTTTTTCCACTATTTTGATATTTTCATCTTCTACGGCTTCTTCTATTTTTGCTTTTAGCTTCACGAATTTTGGTTCTCCGGGAATCTTGTCGAGAACTTTTACGCACATTTCATATGACTGCTTGAATTTCTTTTCAGAAAGAAGCATTAATATGTTTTGCTCTAATTGATCAAAATATGGTGAATCTGACACGTTGTTTTTTTATTTGTTCTTTTTATTATACCATATTCTTAGCCATTTTCGCCAGCTCGGTTTTCTCTTTTGCAAGTCTTTCTTTTTCTTTCTCTATTAATTCTTTTGGAGCGTTTTTTACGAATCCTTGATTTGAAAGTTTTGATTCGATCGAAATTATTATGTTTTGTTTTTTCATCATTTCTTCTTTTATTCTTTTTAACTCTTTTTCCATGTCGATCATGCCTTTTAGCGGCAAATATATTTCCATGTTTCCTTGCATAATCAATTTTGCGCCTTCTATTTTTTTACCTTTTTCTTCTATTTGTAGATTTTCCAATCTTGCCATTCTTTCAATTATTTCGCGTTTTTCTTCAAGAAGTTTTACTTGTTTGCCGGCATAAATTATTGCATTTATTTTTTTTGCTGGTTCAACTTTTAGCTCTGACCTTAAGCTTCTTATTTTTGAAATCATTTCTTTTAACTCTTTCAAATCTTTTGCTTCTTTTTTGAATACTATGCTTTTGTCCTCTAGTGGCCAAGCTTCGGAGATTAACATTGTTTTTTCGCCCATTAATTCCCATAATTTTTCTGTGACAAATGGGATAAATGGATGAAGAAGTTTTAATGCTGTTTTTAAAACGTGTAATAAAACGATAGGATTTTTGTGTTCTCCTTTTGACATTTCAAGAAACCAATCGCAATAATTATTCCAAATAAAATCGTAAATTCTCGTGCCGGCTTCTGAAAAATTGTATTTTTCCATGTCAGAGTTTGTGGCTTTCACAAGCGCATTTAGTTCTGTCAAAATCCATTTGTCGGCTGTTGATTTTGCCATACTTGATGTGAATTTCTTTTTTAAATCTTCTTCAGAAACATTCATCAATGCGAAACGAGAAGCGTTCCATATTTTATTAACGAAATTTCTGTAGCCCGCTATTTTTTCTTCAAAAAGACACATATCATTTCCCGGTGTTCCTCCGATTACGAGACTTAATCTTACCGGATCTGTTCCGTATTTTGCTATCATTTCGAGCGGATCAATTCCATTTCCTGCCGATTTGCTCATCTTTTTTCCGTTTTTGTCACGAATAAGTCCATGTAAATATACTGTTTTAAATGGAATTTCGCCGAGAGTGTACTCTGTCATTATTATCATTCTCGCGATCCAGAAAAATAAAATATCGTAACCTGTTTCTAAGACTGATGTCGGATGAAAATATTTAAAATCTTCTGTTTCCTGCGGCCAACCTAGTGTTGAAAAAGTCCATAGGCCTGAGGAAAACCATGTATCTAAAGTGTCTGGATCTTGAACATAATGATTTTTGTTATCTGGTTTTTCAATCGAACAAATTGCTTCTTTGTCGCCTAATAAGTATCTACTTTTTTCCGGATTTTTCTCGTATTCTTTTTTTGAGTTCTCATCCATTTTGTACCAAACCGGTATTTTGTGTCCGAACCAAATTTGTCTAGAAATACACCAGTCATGAAGATTTTTCATCCAGTTGAAATAGGTCTTATTGAATTTCTCCGGAATTATTTTTATTTCTCCTTCTTTTATGACCTCTATGGATTTTTCTTTGATTGATTTTTTCTTTGCCCCATCCTTGATTACCGGCTTATCTACGTCGATAAACCATTGTTTAGAGATTAATGGTTCGATTGTATATCCGCACCTATAACAAATAGAAAGATTATGAGTGTAGTCTTCGATTTTTTCAATAAGTCCCATTTTTTCTAAGTCTTCAACTATCGCTCTTCTGCATTCTTTTGTCGTCATCCCCGCGTATTTTCCGCAGTTGTCTTTCATTCTTCCTTTTTCGTCAATAACTTCTTTAATCGGCTCTATTCCAACTTTCTTGAAAACTTCTTTGTTTTTTTGTGCCATTTCGAAATCTGCAAAACTGTGGGCAGGCGTTACCTTTACTGCTCCTGATCCGAATTCCATGTCTACTGATTTATCTCCAATTACTACAATGTTGTACTCCCCTAGCGCACTTTTTATTGAGAATACTTGTCCGATCATTTTTTTGTACCTTTTGTCTGCCGGATTTACGGCAACAGCTGTGTCTCCCAGTTTTGTTTCCGGCCTTGTTGTCGCAACAGTGAATGGTCCATATGAAATCCAATATAATTTTTCCCTTGATTCTTTGTAATCAACTTCGTCGTCGGCAAGTGTAGATTCACATCTAGGACACCAGTTCACAATTCTCGAACCTCTGTATATTAATTCATCTTTGTACATTTTTAAGAAAACCGTTTGCACCGCTTTTGTAAGCCCTTCATCAAGAGTGTATCTTTCGCGTGTCCAATCGCAACTTGACCCCATTTTTCTGATTTGATTTCTAATCGTTGATTGAGAATTCTTTACGAATTTATCGACTTCTTTTAAAAATTCTTCACGGCCAAGGTCGTATTTTGTGATTTTTTTCTGTGCCAAAAGTTGCTCAACTTTATTTTGAGTAGCGATTGACGCGTGATCTGTTCCAGGAATCCAAAGTGACGGAATTCCTTTCATTCTATTGTATCTAATCATTATATCTTCAAGTGCAAGCATAACTGCGTGGCCCAAATGAAGAACTCCTGTCGCGTTTGGTGGCGGCATGGAAATAACAAAAGGTTTTTTCTTTTTATCTATTTTTGGTTTGAAAGCACCGGAAGATTCCCATTTTTCGTAAATTTTATCTTCGTACTTTTTGGCTTCGTAGGCTTTTTCGATTTCTATCATAATATTTTTATAAGAACACTTAAAGATTTTAATCATTAGGTGTCTGTATCACAATAGAAGATTTTAGATTTGTGTTGGATGGATCAGTTTATTTCATCAAACGGGATGCTTCTCGCCCTGATTGCTTCTCTTAGTTCTCGTTGGATTTTTGAGGTTATTGTTCCGTGTAAAGATGGTTTTTTTATATGTCTTAGTCTTTGATTTAATCCTAACTTTCTTCCTTGATATGCGTACATTATTCTTTCGTACATTCCATTGTTTGTAATTTTGTGTAAAAAAACACAGATATTTTCGAGGAATGAGAATAAATTTATTTGAGCTTTTAATTCCCCCCTTGTGTCGGGAGTTATTTCCCATGTTGTATCGGTCATTGATTCTCTCAGCTCATCCGATGCTCTGATGAGAAATTTTTCGATTTCCGCTCTTAATTCTTGGGGCCATTCTTGAATTGTTTCCTGAGCTAAAAATTCTGCTTTTTGTGATGTAATTTGTGCAAGTACGGATTTAGCTTCTTTGGATACACCCATTCTTTCCGCTGTTCCAATTAGATCTTGGTTGAAATATTGGTGGTTGTTGGGTTTTGATTCTACCTTATTCATATTTATTCAGTTATTGTCTTTCACGAGGTTTTTTAGTTTAACTATAAAATCGGCCGACTGTCAACCCTAAATTGACATTTTGATTTTATTGAGATATAATGACATGAGTGATTTAACTAAATAAGCCGTGTCAGATAACGCAAAAATAAGACCGCCTGAATCGTATTCTGCTTCTCCGGAAGCTCAATCTTTGGAGAAATCTCCTCAGAAAGATTCTCGTGAGGTGAAAGAAGCTGCTCGTGGGGGGAAGGAAGCCCTTCATGCGATTGAATTCGGTGAATCTGTGGAGTCTGTTGGATCTAATGGAGAAGTTTCAGAGGCTAATTCTTCGAGAAAGGATGCCGGAAGCCAAGGGACTATAAGTGGAATGACCTATTCTCAGGTGAAGGCGGCTTTGCTTAATAATATTCCAGTCGAATCAAAAATGAGAGCACAGATTAAAACTGAAATAGAGAAAGAAATAAAATACTTGCATAAAAAAGCTATGAAAATGGTTAGAAAAAGAGATAATTTCTTTGAACTTAATAATGTGATGAAGAAAATCAGAGAGCTAAAAGAAATTTTGGCGATGTTGGCAAAAGCTGGGTATGAAGCTATGAAAACTCTTTGGTTGCGTTTTGTGCACGGTGTAATGTAGACTTTTTTTGTCTTGATATAGTGTAATAATCTTTATGGCTTTTACTACTGAGCAAAAAAAGATAATTGATGAGATAAAAAAGCTAAAAAAGGCAAAAAATGCCATAGTTTTGGTGCATAATTATCAGAGGCCTGAGATTTATGAAGTCGCGGATTTTATTGGTGATTCCTTAAAGCTCTGCGTAGAGGCACGAAATACTAATGCTGATATTATTGTTTTTTGCGGAGTAAGTTTTATGGCGGAGAGCGCGTATATATTGAATCCCGGAAAAAAAGTGATAATCCCCTTCTACGATGCTGGCTGTGCGATGGCGGATATGTTAAAGCCTTCTGATTTGATTGAATTGAAGAAGAAACATCCGAAAGCGAAAGTTGTAACTTATATAAATTCTTCAGCCGAAATAAAAGCTCTTTCTGATGCGGTTTGTACTTCTTCAAGTGCTGTTGATGTAGTGAAAGGGCTTGAAGGAAGTGAAATTATTTTTGTTCCAGATAAAAATTTGACGGATTATGTCGCGAAACAAGTTTCAGAAAAGAAAATTATTGCTTTTGATGGATATTGTCCTATTCATGACTTCCTTACGCGTGAATCCCTTTATGAAGCCAAAAAAGAATATGGGAATGCAAAAATTATTGCACATCCTGAATCCAAAGATGAAATCTTGGAATGTGCGGATTATATTTCCAGCACTTCTGAAATGATAAACTTAGCTAAAAAAGATCCCGCGAAAGACTTTCTTGTTCTCACTGAGTGCGGAATGGTTGAGAGATTAAAGAAAGAAGTTCCTGACAAGAATTTCCACGGAGTGTGTAATTTCTGTTTTGATATGAAGAAAAATACGATAGAATCTGTCCTTAAGTGCCTTAAGGAAGAGAAATTCGTGATTACAGTTCCGAAAAATGTAACCGAAAAGGCACTAAAAGCGTTTAATAAAATGTTTGAACTTACAAAAAATGGACAGAAAAACGATTAGAGAATACACACATAAAGTCACGAATTTCCTAAGTTTGGAAAATAATGCTTACAAACAGTGGGTTTTTAGATATACGTTTTTGGAGCTTGAGAAAGACCTTTCCGGCCGTGGAGACGTTACGACAAATATTCTTTTTAAAGATTTTTCGAAAGTTAATGCTGTCGTTGTGGCAAAGAGCGATGCGGTTTTAGCAGGAATAGCTGAAATCAAATATTTTCTTGTAGATGCGGATCCGAATTTTAGACCTAGCCTTAAAGGAGGTTTTGAGGTTGATTTTAAATTTCAGGATGGAGATCTCGTACAAGAGGGTGATGTTATTATGGAGATAAAGGCTTATTCTCATGATATTTTGGCGGTGGAGAGGACTGTGCTGAATTTATTAATGAGGATGAGTGGAGTTGCGACTTTTATTCGCGAAGTAGTTGAAAAAGTAAAAGATTATGACGCTTTGGTCTGTCCTACGAGAAAAACTTTATGGGGACTTATTGATAAAAAAGCGGTTTTAGTTGGCGGTGGTGGAACACATAGAATGAATTTGGCTGATGCTATTCTTATAAAAGACACACATCTAGATATCATTGGCAGGGATTTTGATGTTGTTTTTGAAAGGCTTAGTGCGGCAAATGTCGATAGCAGATTTATTGAAATAGAAGTGGAAAATAAAGAAGAGGCGCTAAAGTGCGCTGAGGGTTTTGCGAAATTTTTGGATGGGAGTTCTTCCAAGACTATTGGAGTAATAATGTTGGACAATATGAGTCCTAACGAAATTTCAGATACTATTGCTGCCTTAAAAGTGGCTGGATTATACGAAAATCTTCTTTTTGAGGCTTCTGGCGGGATAGATGAGGACAATGTGGTTGAATATGCTAAAAGCGGCGTGGACATACTTTCGATGGGTTGCCTGACGAACGGGGTTAGGAGTGTTGATATGAGTTTGAAAATTGGGTAAGGACTTACCCCTCTCGTCGTCGCTTCAATGGGGCACACCACCTCTCCACTTAATGGTGGGCGGAGAGGGACTCGAACCCTCATGACTTGCGCCACTAGCTCCTAAGGCTAGCGTGTCTACCAGTTCCACCATCCGCCCATAACTTTTTTCACTTGTAAATACAAGCGCTATCATTTTACTTATAGCCATCTAAATTGCAACAAGAAAAATTGGCCCACATTCAAGGTTAAAACCGACCACTTTCGATAAGTTGTGAATAAATTTGGTTAGGTGT
>PFOM01000027.1 GCA_002792535.1 Candidatus Peregrinibacteria bacterium CG_4_10_14_0_2_um_filter_38_24
TTTTAAGAGAATTTTTCTATATGGCGAAGCAAAATGCCTTCTTCTCTTGACCGATTCGTTATAACAAGTTTTCTAAAATCTTGGTCATTCTGCTACTTCCCACTTCTTCTGAGCCCTATCTCGGCGATTTTTAAAATAATCTCTTCGTAGGTGGATTGAAGATTTCTTTTGCAAGTTTTCACGAAATAACTTTTGACAGGATTAAGGCCTGGTAACAAATTCGCTTCAAGAAAATATAATGTTCCATCTTTATCCATTCTTATGTCAATTCTTCCGTAATCTCTGGCTCCCAGAGCCGTAAAAGCTCTGGTCGCAAATTCTGAAATACGTTTGTGCTCTTCGGGGTCTTCCACTGGGATTAATCGCTCCTCGTCATTTTTTTTTGCTGAATTGCTAAGGATTTTATTTCCATTTTTATCGGCCACAGCTATCAACTGAACAGGCATTGCCATTTTTTCTTCATCGGATGTTGTTTCAATAATCCCAACCGTGAATTCTCTGCCATCCAGATATTTTTCTACCAGAGATGGACTCCCGAATTCTTTATAAATGGAGTCAACTTTTGTTTCAAAATCATCAAAATTTTCCACAATTGAATCTGGGCCGACACCATTCCCATTCCCTTCATATATTGGCTTAACAAACAAAGGAAAAGGCACGGGAAGTTTATCGCTTGCCTTATATTGACCAGGTTTTGCAATAAAAAACGGAGAGGTTTCTATATTGTTTTTTTGCATTTCTTCTTTAGCAAGAACTTTATCGAATTCCAACTTGAGGGCATCTACTTTTGATCCCGTATGGTTTATACCTTTTGATTCCAAGTATTCTGATAGCCAAATTTTTCCCGTAGATTCCCGATCTGTTACGTCTTTCGTGAATCCTACATATTTAACACCGGAAAAAACCAAGTCAGGATTCTTTTTTACCAAATTTTCTAAATCTGATTCCTTTTTTATGACAGTTGTTCCTACTTCGGTGAAATGTTTTTTCAAAACACTGCAAATTTCACTGCAAGACTCGGCCGTCATGATGCTTAAACCTGAGAGGGAAGAGATTACGACTTCTATGTGCTTATTTTGTTTTGTAGTTTGTTTTTTCAAATCAAATCCACCATACCACTTATTTGTTCATATCCCAAATGCAATATAGCGACAATTTTTCCGATAACAGGTATATTTCCACTTATTTTTGCTGCTTTTGGGCTTTCAGTAAGGGGAAAACAATCAGTTGTAAACAAGGCAAAAATTAGCTATCCTTTTGAGAGCACAGTTTAATAAATTCTTATGAAATTCATCGACTCAAAAATCAGCAAAAAAGAGCTTACCGATATTGCAAAAGAACGCTTTGGAGATATGGTAAAAGCCGTTGTAGACATCGAATTGGGAATAATGGTCGTCGGTGGCGAACTTCACGCCGATGAAGAAGCAATGCTCCTCGAACGTGACTCAAAACAAGAAAATTTATGGGGAATAAATATTTACACGGATAAGCCGGATAACGAAAGAATAGAGTTTGACTCCATGATAAATATTCGTCCGCGCCAAAACAATCGCTCGCGTGATGTGCTTGACCCTGAGATAAGGGAAAAAATTACAATTATCGTAAATAATATTGTGGAATTATGAATACAATCCACACAGACTTGGCAAACGGAAGATGGTTTACAATGTCTCTCTCTGAGCAAATGGGGAATATAGGAAGTGAAATTCATCGCATGGTACTTTCGCAAAACAAAGATCAGTCCCGATTTGATTCAGCTTTTGATAGAGCTTTAGAACTCATAGATTTAACTTTATCAGATCTCAGATGGAAGAAGGGCTACAAAGAAATCGCGCGAGTCCGCGAGGTTTTATGTGACATTTTATTTGGCAAAAACCAGTATGATACTTCGCTGGAAGCTCTGGATAATTATTTTTTCCAATTCGGTCTGGCGGCACGATAAAAAAATCATATGAAAAAAAGGATAATAAAAATTAACGAACCGGAAATAGAATTTATTGAGGTTACACCGGAAATACAAAAGAAAATGGATAAAATAGCAACTCTTTTGTCGGACGATGATGACATTAAAGGCTCCCTTGATGTTTCCACAAAGAAAGGAAAGAGGTCTGTATAAAAAACTTTGAATCCCTTGCTAAAATCAAGTGAGAACATATCAATGGTGGGCGGTAGAGGATTCGAACCTCTGACCTTCTCGACGTCAACGAGACGCTCTACCAACTGAGCTAACCGCCCAAATTTTCAACAGACAACAAAGCGAACTGAATTCTATACATGATTCTTAAAGTTGTCTAGCCAAATAAACGGAATTAATGTATAATCCGACAGAACTTAAACAAATTTATATGGATCCAAAAAACGATCAAGGACAAGGCGCTCAGCCTGCAGGGCAAAACCCGCAAGGACAAGGGCAAACTCAACCACAACCACCTCAACCACCTCAAGGAGCTGGACAAGGAGGCGCAGGACAAGCACAGCCACAAGGCATAGTTCCACCTGCGATGTATCCACCGCAAGGTTACCCGCAAGGAGGAATGCCGGGAGCATATCCACAAATGCCGCCACAAGGCTATCCACAAGGAGGGATGCAACCGGGAATGTATCCACCTCCGGGCTATCCACAGCCAGGAATGTATTCTGACATGGGAATGGGAGGTCAACAAGGTTTAGGCGGAGGAATGCCAACACAAGAACCTGAAGACACAACGCCTGCAAATTTTCCGCTTGGTACAAAATTCGTTCAGCCAATAAAGATAACATTGCCGAAGAATGAGCTTAGTTTTGATGAAAAATATTTTGTAACACTTTTGGCGGGATCAATTTCCCTTTCAAAAGAGGAGAAAAAGAGAATCATAGACTCAGTTCCAAAACTAAAACAATCGCAGATTGATGAGCTTATAAATATTTTCGAAGAGGAAAAAGAAAAATTCGCGGCATTATCAAAAAAACATGTTCCTAAGCTCGAAGAATTAGCTCAACAGCATTACAACGAATGGATGGATTTGGAAACTGAATCCGAACAAGTTCAAAAAAAGAGCGAAGACCAGGATAAAGCTGAAGCTATCAGGAAACAATTAGGTTTGTAAAAATATTTAAATCCTCACCAAAATCCTATGAAAAAGTTAATACCAATATTCTTAATTCTATCCGTATTTGTTGCGGGATGTAATTTCGCGAATCAAACTCCGACGCAACAGGAAAAACCTCTGACCACAACAGGAGACAAGGCCTTGGATCAAAAGTTTTATGATCAAGCTGTTCAGGCAAACGACCTAACTCTTTGTAACCAAATCCTAGATGCAACAATGAAATCTGAATGTACAAGCATAGCAAACGCAGGACAACTCACATCGGAAGCTGTTTCAAAAGCAGACTTAAGCTTATGTCGAAGGATTGATTTGGCTCGTTATCGAGTAGCCTGCGAATCCCAAGTTCAGCCCCTTTTAAATGCGAAGCAAGCAAGTGAAGACAGAATGCAAATAGATAAACAAGCTTATGACCAAAAAAACTACAAACTTTGTGATCAGATAGCAGATGAGAATCAAAAAGTATCATGTAAATATAATGTAATAACGGACGAAGTTATCGCAAAAAAAGACCCATCACTTTGTGAAGCGATAGGTCAGAAAGATATTGTTGATAAGTGTAAAGCCTTAGTTCAATAGTTTTACAATGCTGGATTAAAACAAACAGCTCCAATTTTGAAATATCTACGAGCTCCGGAATTATTTTGAAAATTTGCCCAGCATGTATTACTAAAAATATAAAGACCACTGACTTGCATGTCTCCAGATTCATTTGTGTATATAGAAGCGCCAGGATCAGCAGAGTAGGAATTAACAAAACAACTAACTATTTTTTCTCCGGCATCACACGCAAAACTTTTTGACAAAAATGCAGTATCCCCAATAGCATAGGCGGCAGCATTAAATCTTGAAGTATACGTTCCAAATCCTCCGGTCGCTGTAACTTTTCCAGTAGCATTTATATCGCCAGTCACCTTTATATTTCCTTTCAAGTTAGAAGTCCCTGTTACAATAAGGTCATCATCAATCGAGACTGGATTCCCGCCAAACGCAGATGTACTAGTATTTACAATATTACCGATTATATTGACATTTTTGTCAAATTTTGCCAATGCTTGCGCCCAGAAAGTAGAACCAGAAGAGAAAACTCCAGTCACCCCCAAATCCCCAGTAATCTCCAAACTGTCATCAATCTTCACAGCACCAGTAGGATTAACTATGTTCTGCTTGACTCCAAGGATGGAATCTATAAGAAGAGTTCCATTGTTAGTTGATAGAGATCCTTTGTCTCCATCAATATGAACACCATTTGCACCGTTAAGGACAGGATCATCTCCTCTTACAAATAAATTATCAAAAATTGGAACAATAGTCCCAGCAGGATCACTATTAGATATTCCCCATGAACCATCGACAAGAATGCCACTAATAGCAGTTAAAGCCCCAGCTATAGTTAGAGGGTCATTTATCTTTACGGCACCAGCATTACCATTACTTGAATTTTTTATCAAACCACCTTGTAGATCCAAATCTCCAGCAGAAGAAAGGACAAGACCATCCGCATCATCTATTTTTACCGCACCACCATTGCTGGCAGTAGAATTTCCGATAGTACCTTGAGCATCGATATTCCCTGTGACAGTGGCACCTCCAGCAATTGTGGCAGAATCATCAATTTTAACAGCACCAGCATTGCTGGCAGTAGTATTTTTTATAGCACCTTGAGCATCAATATTGGCAGTAAAAGTAGAATCTTTAAAAAACTTAGCAGGATCATATATGTTAATAAGTCCCACAAAATAACTATAGATAGCATCCACAGAAAGAGCACCAACAACATTCAAAGGATCATTTATTTGAACTTTGCTACCAATGGTCTCACCATTGTTTTGAATCTGCCCACGAACATCAACACCAAAAGGGGCACTGATTAGAACAGGAAGATTCTTAGAATTAGTAATCTCTCCCTGAGAATCAATAGTTCCTGTTGAAGTCATACCATTGAAAGTAGGCTTAACATCACTGCCCGGAGGTTGGTAAGTTGGAGCGCCTAAAGTGGCATTTATACCAAAAAGTAAAACTCCCGTCACAACGGCGATAGAGCTTGAAATAAGAGCACCTTTTAGATATCTATTTTTCATTTTGTTTTTGTTTTAGTTTTTTAACTAAGAACATTATAGCATAAAATGACGGAGCCAGCAAGGGGACAAAGTAGGAATATTATTATATTTTTATGACTTGCCAAACTTATTGCTCACGCATGCATGAGCAATATTCGCTTGTCCGTACATGTTAGGACAAGCGAACGGTTTGGTGGAGTGAAAATATAATAATGTTCCTACTTTGTAATATGCTTACTCTGCATTCACCGCATCCCTCACCTCGAAATCTATATTTTCCGCCAACCCGGGAATCGTAGGCGCCCACGCAGGCCAGCTTTCTATCTCGACTTTATTTATTTCCGTGAGATTTTGAATGTAATTTTTAGCTTCATTTATGTTTTTACTTACAATATGTTGTCTTATTTTTTCAAGGAATTTCGCGCCATTGTCTGTAGTGGGATCGATTGAAAATTCCTCAATTCCCTTTATATTAGCGGTAAGTTTCACTTTGCCGGCACCTTCGTCGCGCTGGAAAATGCGATAGGTCGAAGAATCTTCATTTATACGAAGAAGTTTTTTTTGCGGACTTTTTTTCATTTCAAGTTCCTGCACGAGAATAGAAATCATGTCATTTGAATCATAATAAATTCCTTTTACATGCACGCTTGATGAAACATTAAATTGGTTGAGCTCTTTATTTATAACATCTGAAGGCGCATCCAAGCTGACATCTCCTATTTGAATTGCTCCTTCCCCTTCAAGAAGAGTGTATTTCGAAACATCTCCGCCTGAAAGTTTTGCCTTGTCCTGTATAACAAGTTTTAATTGCTGAATCGCATCTTTTAATACCTCATCTTTTGCCCTTGATTTAGCGGCCTCCAGATCCTTGTCAGTAATAAAACTAACATAATCTGTAATTCCTCCAGTCATAGGGGCGGCGTTTTCAGCATAAATTTTAGATCTGCTATCTTCTCTTAAGCCTGGTAGAAAAAACCTCGTAGGCCCGATATTGCCTTTCTCTCCAACAATTCCCCCGTATGTATCGGTAGGGTCGGCGGAGACAAAAGCCTCAATTTTCCCGGGACCTATTGCAGATGCCGGAGGTACGGTAATCCCGCTTGTGATCCTAAAAATCAGTCCTTCTTTAGTCTGAAATCTTGTCTGCGCGATGAGCGGCCAAGTGTTATTTGATAAATTATAAATCATAATTTTTCCGCTTGAATTAGCTCCTTTTTCAGATATTTTTTTGCCCGTCGCATAATGTGTAATAGTCTTCGTGACAGTTGTTTCGATTGGATAACTTGCTATCATATGAGGATCTTTTGCCTGAAGTTCTGCGCCATTTTTCTGAGAATCGGCGAGAGTTATGTTTACGGATTTTTCAAGCACGCTAGCCGCAGGAGTGATATAGATAGTAACACCGGGAAGCGCGATATATACGACTACAAGCAATACGCAAAGAGTGGCGACAATCAGCCCGATAAGTGCTTGCCTGTTTGGAGCGACTATCACAAATTTACTTTTTGATTTTTCCTTTTTTGGCTGAGATTCTATTTTTTTGATGTCCACAGTTTTTGCAAATCCTTTGAACTTTTGCAAAATCTCACTGATTGAAATTTTCTTTTCCGTTAATCTGGTCGGAGTATCTTCTTCCACAGAATTTATACTGGCTTTCAGAGGCGTTATTCTCAATTTTTCATCACTTTCTTCCGTCGAAAAAAGCACAGGTTTTCCCTCGGCCTCTCGATTGTAGACAGGAATCCCAATCTGCGCGGCCATATAAATGCCATTTTTATCATTCGTAATCAAGTAGAGAGATTTTCCATCATCTTCCATTTTTCTTTTCAAAATCTTCAAATTCACAATACTCTGAAAAAGGATTGCCCTCTGCGGAATAACGATATAAATATTTTTCATTTTTAGCGGACGAATCTTGTCGTAGAGCGTCGTTATTTCATCATCAATATCCGCATACAAAACCTTCTTTTTTGAAATAACCTCAGCTTTCTCAACTTCCTCAATATTATCGCCCACGTCTTGTTTCACCTCATCTTGAAGTTTTGAAACATTACTTTTTTTGTTTTTTTTTCCGTTCATTAATTTTTTATGCAATTATATTTGCATTAATCGAACAACTTTTTTGAGTACTTTCGAAAGTAGTTGTTCTTCGTTCATAAACTCCAGTGCTAAATTCGCCAGAGCCATAGGCATAACGTCTTGAGGTTCCTTCAGAAGTTTTGTCTCATCAAGCAAATTGCTGATAAGTTTTGTATTTAAAAAATTCACTTGAGGCTTCCTCGTAAAAGGAAGGCCTTGATACCATTCACGGCTTTCTAGAGCCTCTTTTATCTCAGGCAAATGTGCTCCTCCGCCGGAAAGAAGGATTTTTGAAGGGAGAGAATCCAGTTCCTCAAAGTCTTCAAGCGTCAAAACAACACCTGAAAGCCAAACATCCGCATCGATTTTCATCGCTTCCCTCACAATCTTATTGGATTGTCTTTCCAGTTTGTCATTGCTGTAGGCCAATTTTATGTCCTCGGCCTCTTTGTAAGCGATATTTAAACTTTGAGAAAGTCTTTTCGTGAAAGTTCTTCCGCCTACGGTAAACATCTTCGTGCCTTCAACCGCGCCATTTCTTACAACTGCAACGTTTGTAGTTCCACCACCGATATCAATGAAAACCGCGCTGAATTGTCCGCCGTCCTCATATCCAAGCGCTCTGGTAAGAGCATAAGGCTCTGCCGCAATCGCAAGAAGTTCCTTGTCTATTTCCGCCGCAATTGTCTGAAGCGCTCCATAATGCACTAGGGGAGCGAACGCATTGAAAATGCTGAGCGTAACTTCTTTCCCCTGAAAACCTATAGGATTTGTAACTTTATATCCATCAATTCTCACATCAACAATCGCCGCATTTACAAGTTTTACATCAATTTCACTGTATCCTGTCTCGTGCGAAAGTTGGCTTCGTACAGCGTCAAAAGCCTTCCACTGAACTTTGTGTACAATATTTTTCAATTCTGAAAGATCGATTTTGCTGTTTGCGTCACGTCGGACGTAGCTTGTTGTATTTGTAGCTCCTTTCACGAGTTCTCCGGAAATTCCCAGGATCATTTTCTTTGTTGAAACATTTGCCATATTCTCGGCTTCCCTTATCGCGCTATGACAATTTGCGATGACAGAGGCGATATCTGTGACAACGCCGCTATTCATATCTCCAAGTTTTTGCTGTTTTATGCCTACACCAAGGATTCGGCCTTTCTTGCCGTTTGCCTCACAAACAAGCGCTTTTACAAAATCGGTGCCTATATCAAGCGCCAAAAAATACGAATCACTGGTTTTCTTCTTTATTCCACGAAAAAGTCGAAACATGGGTTTTATTACTTTTTTTAACCCACAAAATATACGAAAAATACGGACAAAAAGCAAGGTGGTAACGCAAAAAAGAGCAATTGGTCAGACACCGTCTGACTTTTGTAGAAAGTATTGCACTTTAAAATTAAAATACATTTCAAAGCAAAAAGCTTAATTTTACCCCTGATACCACTCCGTTCCACTATCAAAAGTTACTTTATTCTTTTGCTTTTCTTTAAACCTTTCAAAACCAAGAGAAATGAGTCTATCTATCAAGTCGGAGTATTTTATTCCGCATGCCGCCATCATTTTTGGATACATACTGATGCTCGTAAATCCGGGCATTGTGTTGATTTCATTCAAATAAATATCGTTAGAATCAAGATCTATAAACGAATCAACTCTCGCAAGTCCAGAACAATCGAGTAGTTTATAGGCTTTCACACTTACTTTCTGGATTTCTTGTACAATTTTTTTGTCCAACTTTGCTGGAATTTCAGTTTTTGAAATGCCATTTACATATTTGTCATAAAAATCATAAAACTCTCCACCAACTATTACTTCTCCAACAGGAGACGCAATCGGATCGTCATTTCCAAGGATCGCACACTCGATTTCCTTTACATTAAGCCCTTTTTCGACAAGTATTCTTTGGTCAAATTCACACGCAAGATCGATAGCTTTTTTCAAATTGGCAAGAACTTTTACTTTTGAAATTCCGACAGACGATCCCATGTTTGCGGGTTTAACAAACAATGGAAACCCGATTTTTTTCTTTATTTCTTTAACAATTTTTGCAGATTCTTCTTTCCAAGCTTTTCGATTAAATCCGATATACGGTACGACTTTTAGCCCTGCCGCTTCCCACAAAGCCTTTGTTTGAAGTTTGTCCATGGAAGTCGAAGACGCCAAAACGCCGCATCCGACATAAGGAATGTGCAAGATGTCAAAAAGTCCCTGAATAGTGCCATCTTCGCCATATGGTCCATGCAAAACTGGGAAAACGATATTAAATGGATTTTTTTTTGGATTCGTAGAAAGAGTGATTTCTTTAAGATCTTTGAAATTATGTTTCCTGAAAGCCTCAAGGCAATTTTTTCCGGTAAGCCATCTTCCGTCTAAAGTAATCCCTATTTCAACTACTTCATATTTTTTAGGAGACATCGCCAAAATCACACTGGCCGCAGACACAAGAGAAACTTCATGTTCTCCACTTTGCCCTCCGAAAATTACACTTACCTTTATTTTTTTAGACATAATTTATTTATTATACTTTGACTTATTATACATAAATCCTAGGAATTCTGTCATTAATTCTTGTTGTAATCTCGTAATTTATTGTCCAGGCCCATTTTGCAAATTGCTCCGCAGAAATAGTTTCATCGCCGTCGCGACCAATCAAAACAACCTCGTCTTCAAGGCTTGCTTCAGGGATATCCGTCACGTCGACCATTATAATATTCATACAAACTCTGCCTCTTTGTGCCGCCCTTTTGCCATGAATTAACACATGAGGATTGGCAATCCCTCTGTCATATCCATCGTAATAACCAACCGGCAAAATCGCGATTTTTGATTCTCTGGTTGTCTTGTAAGTGCATCCATATCCGATAAGTTCGCCACTCGGCACAGTTTTTATTTGTGCAATTTTAGTTTTCCAAGACAGCGCGGGGGAAAGTGAAATTTTCACATCGCGTTCGCTCGAAAAAGACAAAAATGTCTCATCGGAAGGCCACATTCCGTACGTTGCAATTCCGGGTCGAACCATTTCAAAATGAGTTTCAGGGAAAAGAAGCGTCGCCGCCGAATTTGCCGAATGTTTAAATGGAACTTTTACTCCCAGATTC
The DNA here is from genome assembly GCA_002792535.1 of Candidatus Peregrinibacteria bacterium CG_4_10_14_0_2_um_filter_38_24. Taxonomy (GTDB): domain Bacteria; phylum Patescibacteriota; class Gracilibacteria; order UBA1369; family LOWO2-01-FULL-3; genus UM-FILTER-38-24. Next base: position 10,327 of record PFOM01000027.1, read on the forward strand.
TCAACCATCGCCGCAATTTTATTAAATTTCTTGAGCTGATTCTCCGCATAAGAATGATCTTTCGTGTCTTCTATATTGGCAAAATGAGTTGATAATCCTTCTATTTCAAGATTCTCAAAGCTCAAAACATATTTCACAAAATCAACAATCTCTTCTTTCAAAACTCCTTGCCTATTGTTTCCCGTTTCAATTTTTATATGAATTTTTGCTTTTTTACCTGATTTTTTAGACAATTCCCCTAATCGTAAAATAGTCTCTTTATTGTAGACGACAATTCTCAAATCAAGATTCAAAACTTCTGCAAGATCACTAAGCGCAATGTATCCAAGCACATAAATCGGCGCAGTAATTCCGGATTCACGCAGAGTTCTAGCCTCATACAAAGCGTTCACCGCAAGCCAATTCGCGCCACTTTCAAGGAAAATTTTCGATGTCTCGATAAGCCCATGCCCATAAGCATTTGCCTTCACGCACGGACACAAAATAGTGCTCTCTCCAACAAGGCTCCTAAAGGTTTTTACGTTTGACTTAAGGGCTTCCTTCGATATTTCCACCCAAACCAAATTTTCCATAAAAATTTATTAACTAACAAAACATACATCAAAAGCCTCAAAACAGGCAATTGACTAAACGGGGAGAATATGTTATGATATACGCAACAAAAACAAATATTTAACCAAAACAAATATGAAAAAGCTTCCACTTTTGATGGTAGCCACTGCCATTTTTATAGCAGGCTGTTCTTTTATAAATAGTGATGAAGTAAAAACTTCAACACTTTTAAGCGATGAGGTCTCCGGAACAAATTCCAAAACGGAAGACTCGAAAGGTGAAAACATGGATTCATCAACAAATATGAATGACGAACATAGTGACGATCAAAACGAAGATAATAAAGATTTTGTCGACGATGGAGAGTGTGATTCATCAGGTAATTGTGTGAAACATGATCCACAACCGCAAAAAGATTTTGTCGACGATGGCGAATGCGACGCAAACGGCAATTGTGTGAAACATGAGGACAATAAGGGCAACAAACAAAATGAGAAGCAGAACGAAAACAATGGAAACAACGACAATTGGAATATGGATAAGCACGAAGGAGGGGACGACTGTTTCTCCGGGGCGAACACAGAATGTAAAGACAAAGCTTTGAAAGCCGATTTCAGGGATATTCAGAGAATGGAAAAGGAAATTAAACAATTGATGAAGAAATCTTCTACTGATCCTTCAAGTTTTCAATCAATGCTGGATCAACTTTCTACAATCAAAGAAGGTTTAAATAATGCAACATCCCAAGATGAAGTGGATTCGCTAAGAACTCAAATTTGGGGCGTCCAAGATTTATTGAATGTATTCAGAATGGCGGCTGAAAGCGAAAGAATGAAAAAAGAAGTAGAAATGGACAAGAAACAATACGAAAAAGATAAGAAATTTTTGACTGAAGAGTCGAAGTCGGCGGACAAGGAAATGAAGGCAAAAATAAACGAATATCTATCAAATAGAGAAAAATATAATTCTCTAGGAGAAGATTTATTGAACGCAATGGAAAATGGCAGCGATATGGACTCCATAGATTCAATAAGATGGGAAAGAGATGACTTGAGAATGACAATGGATGATTTCTGGCAATGGTTTAAGCCCCAGCAAGAAAAGAAATGGGCAGGGCAAATGTTCAACGATGTTGAAGACAGTATAAAAAAGATGAAAGAAGATAAATATGACAAACTTACGGATGACATGAAAGCCAAAGTGGACAAATTAATAAAAAAAATGGAAGACATTATCGCTGAAGGGAAGAAGGCGCAGGACTCAGAAGATGACTCTGCCCTTCAAGATGCACAAGACAAACTGGATGAAGTGATGCGCAAGGCGGAAAGCTTGTTTGGAAGACCAAAACCAAAATTCGAAGACATGGGTTTTGATAAGAATGTTGACATGGGGTTTGACGAAATATCAGAAGGAATGAGTTATGAAAAACAAGTTGAAATAGTCAAAAAAATTCTTTCAGCTAATCCGGATATAATCAAAGATATTTTCGCGGGAGACAAGGTTTTAGCAGAAAGAACAATGAAAATTTTCGATAAAGTTCCTGAAAAAATGCAAGGGGACTTCTTGAATGACAAAGCGGATTTATCAAGTGTATATGAGGAGATTTTGCAAATGAATAAACAAATTGCAAACTACAAAGACATGATTCTCGGATATAACTATTTTGGGGATGCTTCGAAAGAAATAGTATCAATGTTAAAAGAAGTCCGAGACGGCTCACTATCTCTTGAGGATTTGGTAGCAAAACTTGACGGACTAAAACAAACTTCAAAAGACGCTAAATACAATAATGGAGTAGTTTCCTTCAAGGATTACGATGACAGTGATTGGTATTATGATTCTGTCGAGGGAATGACAGATTTCTTGAAAGGAAAAGAAGGAGATAATTTTGCAGGTGCGGACAAAATCACTTTTGCCGAAACATTGAAAATCACATTGGAAAAATTCGGATTCGGCCAGTCAAACGGAGATACTTCATATTCAAAAGCTCAAAATCACTGGGCAAAAGGATACTATGCAAAAGCTGAGGAATTGGGCATCACATTGCTAGATCCTGACAAATTGATCACACGTGGAGAAATGGCAAAATTAATAGTCGAAGCTACATTGAAAACTCCAGCATCACATTCAAACTCAAGTTTCGGGGATGTCGATACATCAAATCAATATTTCAACTACATCGAAACATTGAAAGATTACAAAATTGTGAGCGGAGATTCTGCAACAGGATCATATAGACCTGCAGACAGCATAAACCGCGCCGAAACTGCAAAAATAATAGAATACGCATACCAAACATTGCAGTTACAAACACTTGATTTGAGCGAAATAAAAGAATTAGCGGAATAGGAGATATGGAATGAATCAAATAAAAAAGCCATCCTCGAGGATGGCTTTTTTTAAGCCGGATTTTATGAAAAGCCTTGAGGCTA